>CAZMGQ010000042.1:0-10675 GCA_964565855.1 uncultured Lentisphaerales bacterium
TTTTCGACAATCACGCGGAAACCTTCCAACTCGAAGAAGGGCTTGTGCTTCTTGAGTTTTTTCTGCACGAGGATGCGGAAGGAACCATCGGCAACTTCAAATGAGTAACCCAGACCTTCGAGCCGCTTGACTTCATCCAGCACCGACCGTACCTCTTCGCGCGAAACATCGCTGTATTCGCCGCCCAGTTGCTGGATCTTGTGGAAAACATTGGCACCGCCCGAGAGTTCGCTGACGAGCAACTGACGTTCGTTGCCGACCGCCTCCGGCTCGATATGTTCGAAAGTCCGGGGGTTCTTCTGGATGCCGGCGACATGGGCACCGGCCTTGTGGGCAAACGAGGCCAGCCCGACAAAAGGCGCACGAAAATCCGGCCGCTGGTTGACCAGTTCGTCAATAAAGAGCGAGAGCCCCCGCAGGCCCTTGAGCGCACCGGGATGCAGACACTGGAAGCCCATCTTCAGTTCGAGGTTGGCCATGATAGTCGTCAGGTTGGCATTGCCGGTCCGTTCGCCATAGCCGTTGAGGCAGCCCTGCACCTGGATCGCTCCCTGCCGCACTGCTTCGAGCGAGTTGGCCACACCCAGTCCACTGTCGTTGTGCGCATGAATGCCCACAAAAACGCCCCCCGGCATGGCGTCCTTGACGATACGGGTGATTTCGCCGATCTCGTGCGGCAGTGTGCCGCCGTTGGTATCGCAGAGAATAACACCCTCGGCTCCCTCGCGTGCCGCCGCCAGCAACATGCGCAGGGCAAAGTCGGGGTCATCCTTGTAGCCGTCGAAAAAATGTTCGGCGTCGTAAAACACCCGGCGCCCCTGATCCCGCAGGTAGCCGACGGTATCGGCGATCATCTGTTCGTTGTTGGCCAGCGTCGTCCGCAGCACCTCGGTCACATGCAGCTTCCACGATTTGCCATAAATCGTACAGACCTCGGTATCGGCCTCCAGCAGAGCCGCCACAAACGGATCTTTATCGACATCCATATTGGGGCGTCTGGTACTGCCGAAAGCGGCGATTTTGGTATGTGAGAAATGTTCGCGCCGGGCATCGCGGAAGAACTGCATGTCCTTCTCGTTGGAGCCGGCATAACCGCCCTCGACATAGTCCACCCCGAAGTCATCGAGTCGTTTCGCGAGTTGGATCTTGCCGCTGCCGGAGAAGGAAATCCCGGCGGCCTGGGCGCCATCACGCAACGTACTGTCGTAGATACTGATTCTGGGCATCGTTGTGCTCATGATGCTTCTCCTGTCTCTCCGCCTGCTTCGCCTCAGGCTTCGCGTGCGGCAAAAAACTCTTCGTAGAGCGCCTGAACGGCCTGCTGGCGCTGGTCGGCCCGTACCCCCAGCATGACACTGATCTCGGAAGAGCCCTGATTGATCATTTCGATGTTGACCCCCGCCCGGGCCAGAGCCCCCGTAATGCGGGTCGCAATGCCCACAGTATAGCGCATGCCTTCGCCAACCACCATCACCAGAGCCAGAGCTGACTCAAAGCTCACCTGATCGACATCCAGCTCGACTCGGATCCGTTCCAGCACCTTGGAGCGCAACGGATCAGCAAAAACTGACTCGCGCAGAATTACGGACATGTTGTCGATACCGGAAGGCGCATGTTCGAAGGAAATTCCTTCCTCTTCAAAAATCTGCAAGAGGCGACGTCCGAAACCGACCTCCCGGTTCATCAGAAATTTGCTGACATAGACCGAACAGAAGCCGCCATCGCTGGCGATGCCCAGGATGCGTCCGGGCTGTACCGTTCGCCTGACCAGCACCATCGTGCCGGGGCTGGCGGGATTGTTGGTGTTGCGGATATTGATCGGGATGCTGGCCTCAATCGCCGGTTGTACGGCCTCATCGTGAAAGACGCCGAATCCGGCATAGGATAGTTCGCGCATTTCGCGGTAGGTCATCTCGGTAATGCCCTCGCTGACCCCGGGCACCAGACGCGGGTCGACCGGATAAACATTGTCGACGTCGGTAAAGTTCTCATAGACATCGGCCTTGAGGGCCGCGGCCAGAATTGCCCCGGTAATATCCGAGCCTCCCCGCGGGAAGGTTGCGATATCTCCGCTACAGGTACAGCCGAAAAAACCGGGAAAGATCACGATCTCGCTGCGCGATGCCAGGCTCTCCCGCAGCTTGTCGTAAGCCTCCGGCAGCAGCCGCGCACAACCGAACTCGTCGCTCAGCAACATGCCGGCCTCGGCCGGATCGATATAGGTCGCCGCCAGGCCGCTCTTATTGAAAGCCGCTGCCACAAACTTTGCCGCCAGGTCTTCGCCTGCGGCCTTCATACAGTCCATGAAGCGTCCGGCGTGCGATTTGTCACGAGCCAGACGTTCTTTCAGATCGCTGCGTGTTTCTTCGACCAGTGACTCGTCCAGCTCCAGCGTCCGGGCTATTTCTTCAAAACGGGCGACCACTTTTTCCATTTCGGGCATTGCGTCGTTGCCTTCCAGTGCCCGCTCGGCACAGACGATCAGGAGGTCAGTCACCTTGTCATCATCTGACGAGCGTTTGCCCGGTGCGGACACAACAATCAGGCGTCGTGCCGCATCGGCCGTCACGATCTCTATAACCTTTCGGATCTGTTCGCCACTGGCGACAGAACTGCCTCCAAATTTGCATACTTTCATCGTTCACCCGGTTTGATATGGTATGTCATCAGATCAAACTTCCAGCATACCACAATCTCGCCCCCCAACGTATCAAATAATTTTCAGACATCTGCCCGATTTTGTTTCGAGGTAGAAAGCAGGAAAACTTCAAGCTTGCAAAGCAACAATTTTATGGAAGCAGACTCCAACTTCAAGATATGATATGGTTCAAAACGAACAGAGGCAAAATACAACGAGGCAGCAAAGGGGGCAGCGGAGCGTGCAACTAATGGAGGTTGACAATGTACGAAAACATATCTGATCTGCTCAAACAAATTGCGCTGGGTGAGGATTCTGTTATCGAACTAAAGACAGTTGAATTCAGCGGCGACAGGATTATCGGACCGCACAAGGACAGTATGGCTGACGAATTGGCAGCCATGGCGAATACTGTATCTGGCATTGTCATTATGGGTGTTGATGACCGGACAAGGGCAATTGAAGGCATACCGGCAGAAAAGCTTGATCTGGTCGAAAACTGGGTACGCTCCATCTGCAACGACTCGATTGAACCTCCGCTGGATTGTATAATCCGCAAGTTGGCTGTGACAGATCAGGAGGGAAGCGAGAGAATAATCCTGCGCATCGATGTGCCCCGCAGCCTTTTTGTTCACAAAAGTCCCAATGGCTACTTCCGCCGTATCGGCAGCTCCAGGCGCGAGATGAAGCCGGATGTTCTTGCACGTTTATTCCAGCAGCGCAGTCAGGTACGGCTGATTCGTTTTGACGAACAGGCGGTCCCAGACACGAGAGTGGCTGATTTGAACCCCAAACTATGGGGAAAATTTCGCACTATCATTTCACCTGTCGCAGACCAGGAGTTCCTCGAAAAAATGAGGCTGATCACCGAAGATGATGATGGCATGATGCGAGCTACAGTCAGCGGCATTCTGATGGCTTCAGATTCGCCGGAAGAGTTTTTGTCCACGGCGTTCATTCAGGCAGTCTGTTATAGGGGCTCCGATCGCAACGCAGCTTATCAGTTGGATGCCAAAGATATCACCGGTCCCCTGGACGTTCAGATTCGGGAAGCCTGCAAGTTTGTGGAAAAAAACATGCGGGTTTTTGCCACTAAAGCTCCCAACCGGATCGAGACGCCGCAGTTTTCCATGAATGCTGTGTTCGAGGCTATTGTCAATGCTGTCGCTCATCGCGACTACTCTATCTACGGCTCCAAGATCCGTTTGCACCTCTTCTCCGACCGGCTGGAAATTTTTTCGCCCGGCTCGATTCCCAATACAATGTCGATTGAGAGCATTTCTGAGCGGCAGTCAGCCCGGAACGAGTTGATCAGCTCCCTGCTGGCACGCTGTCCCATGAATGTCAATGCTGTCGGAAGTCAGCGAAACTTTATCATGGATAAACGTGGCGAAGGGGTCCCGATCATCATTAGCGAAAGCGAAAAGCTATCCGGCAGAAAACCGCAATATCAGCTCATAGATGATGCCGAACTGAGGTTGACAATTTTTGCCGCTCAACCGCCGCCCCACAATGAGAAATAGTTTTCCAGGGCAGGAAGTGCAGTGAAGCTGCCCTCAGCGGTCTTCGGGCTCGACATGGATGGAGACAAAGGTACCCTGGCCGAAGCGTCTGCGGATGGCTACTTCGAGACGGGTAGCAACATCGTGCGCCTCGGCAACCCGCATGGCCGGGTCAACGCGGATGTGCAGATCAATGGCGATGTCACTGCCGATGCGGCGCGTACGCAGGTTGTGAGGGTCTGAAATTTCTCTGATGCTTGAGGCGAGCTGGATGATCTCCTCGCAGGTATCTTCGTCGAGCGAACTTTCGGTGAGCTCACGCATACTGCCGGAAAAGATGCCAAAAGCCACACGTATGACCAGCAGACTGACAATGATCGCAGCTACGGGATCGAGCACGTGCCAGGAACTCCCCAGCAGCATGGCTCCGCCGATCCCCAGCATGGTCCCGACCGACGAAAGGGCATCGGTACGATGATGCCAGGCACTGGCGATCAGGGCCGGACTGTCGATACGGTTACCCATGCGGCGTACATAACGGTAGAGCAACTCCTTGACGCCGATTGAGACCACCGCCGCCACAAGTGCAATTGCACCGGGTGCCGGCAACGACTCGCCACCGAGCGTTGCGCGAATTTTGAGAGCCGCACTGTAAAACACCCCGACCCCAACCGCGAGCAGAATGCCGCCAATCGTCGCAGCGGCCAGCGTCTCGTATTTGCCGTGCCCGTAGGGATGATCCTGGTCGGCCGGCTGACACACAAAGCGGAAACTGACTAGAACGACTATATCCGAGCCGAGATCGGACAGGGAGTGAATGGCATCGGCCACCATTGCGCCACTGCGGCCCAGCAGGCCGGCAGCGAACTTGAAAATGGTCAGAGCCAGGTTGGAAATGAGGCCGACCCAGGTAGCACGGTTGGCGATCCCGGTCCGGCGCTCGCGTTCGGTTTTGGACATGGACCCAGTATGGCCTCCGGCAGCAACTCTGGCAAGTCAAACCCCAAACGACCAGCGAACCGGCAGCAGTTCTAATTTTGGCCCGGCTGTCGGGGTCGGGATCGCTATCGGGATCGAAAACTGTGCAAAACTGGTGATTCGATACCGATACCGACCCCGATAGTATGAAGTGCTCCATAATCCGAGTTGCTGGGATTCTGGCAATTTACTGGACAAAGGTGTCCCATTCTGCTAGTTTTACTGTTTCACTTTTTACGGAGGTTCCCCGAGATGCTGACTGCTTCTGATCTGCGCAAGGGGCTGAAGATCATTTTCGACGGACAGCCCTATGTTATTACCGAATATCAGTTTACCAAACCCGGCAAAGGCCAGGCGATCTATACCTGCCGCCTGAAGCACCTGATAACGAATAATACCTTCGTGCAGAATTTCCGTGCCAACGATACATTCGGACGGCCCGATCTCGATCACAAAAAACTGCACTTCTCCTACAACGAAGGAGAACGGTACATTTTCACCGACGAAAACTACGAAGAAACCGTCCTCACGGGCGAGAGCCTCGGCGACCAGAAGTACTTTCTGAACGACAACATCGAGTGTGATGTGACTTTCTTCAACGGTGAGCCGATTGAAATCGAACTGCCGACCTTTATCGTACGCCGTGTAACCCAGTCTGAGCCCGGAGCCAGAGGTAACACCGCATCAGGCAAGGTGACCAAGCCTGCCGAAGTCGAAGGCGGCTACAAGCTTGAAGTACCGCTTTTTGTAGAAGAAGGTGACTTGATCAGAATCGATACCCGTACCGGCGAATATGCCGACAGGGTCCAGGAGCGCTGATGAGCCGTTTATTCAATGTTGCAATCGCCGGCGTGACCGGTGCCGTAGGTGTGGAAATGCTGCGCCTGCTTGAAGAGCGCAAATTCCCCATAGACAACCTCAAGCTGCTGGCTTCGTCACGGTCGGCCGGCAAAAAGATGACTTTTAACGGTCAGGAACTGACTGTCGAGGAACTCACTCACGAGAGTTTCGCCGGTGTCGACCTGGTTTTTTTCAGTGCCGGCGGCTCAATCTCCAAAGAGTACCGTCAGAGCATCGTCGATGCCGGAGCGCTGATGATCGACAACTCCAGTGCCTTCCGCATGGACCCCGAGGTGCCGCTCGTTATCCCGGAGGTGAATCCCGAAGATATCGACAGCCATCCGGGCGTGATCTCCAACCCCAACTGCTCGACTTCGATCATGCTGGTCGTTGTCGCGCCTCTGCATCGGGCCAAAAAACTGCGCCGTATCGTTGCCTCAACCTATCAGGCAGCCAGCGGAGCGGGAGCCAAGGCAATGGATGAACTGGTGCTCCAGTCGCGCCAGATATTGAACGACGAGCCGATCAATCCACAGGCCTTCGTCCACCGTATCGCCTTCAACCTGATTCCCCATATCGACAGTTTCGAGTCCAACGGCTATACCAAGGAAGAGATGAAGCTGGTACATGAAACCCGCAAGATGCTGCACCATCCCGACCTGATGGTCTCGGTGACCTGCGTCAGGGTGCCGGTGCTGCGAGCCCATTCCGAGGCCCTCAATCTGGAGTTCGAAGAGCCGGTGACACCGGACGAAATCCGCGCAATCCTTGCCAAAACTCCCGGCGTTAAAGTTATCGATGACCCCGCCGCCAACCGTTATCCGATGCCCATCGATGCTACGGGACTGGACGATATTTTCGTCGGCCGCGTGAGGCAGGATGTTTCGCGCAACGACGGACGCGGAATTGACCTCTTTATCAGTGGCGATCAGATCATCAAGGGGGCGGCACTCAACGCTATCCAGATCGCCGAAACCGCCATCGCCAGAGGCAAGCTCGCATAGAACAGTTAATAGAGGATGAGGATCCTCGCGAACTACAACTGCAGGTTTTTGTGCCCGAAGCTGTAAAAACCTGTACGCCGTAGAGGGAAGTGTCGGCTCACAGTTGACAAAGCAGAAAGTCAGTTGCAACAGCCATGAAAACAAATCCGCTGCTCCACCGCGCTATCACCTGTCTGGCGATACTCGCTCTCGGCATTCCGACAAATCTCAGGGGCGACGAACCGGCAGATGAGGCTACCGCCGAAACGGCCCCCGCAGCCTCGGAGAAAACTGTTTCCGAATCGGATGTGAAAACTCCTGCGAAGGAACCCTCTCCCGAGTCAGCACCGGCACCAGTCCCTCCGTCCAAGCCGAAAACAGCCGTAAAATCGCTGCCCAAACCACACAAAAAAACGACAGTCAAACCGCTTGTGGAAGAACGTTCATGGCTCGAAGCCACTTACGAGACACTGATCGCCAAGCGTCTGTCGGTCGGAGGTCGGATCACCAGCTACAGCCTCAAGGAAACCGAACGGCCGCCCGATCCGAAACAGGAGTTGACCTTTATCGGCAACCTCGACCGGCTGCATGCCGTCAATGAAAGTCGCATTCAGCCGGTGGTAGCGTACAGACTCTCACCATATCTGGCACTTGAATACACACAGGACCGGGTGGCTGCCCGGACGCAGAATCGCAATATCGGTGACACTGAGGGCTCTTACGACGGCACCATCCAGCTCTCGGGACCAGTTTTCAGTGCCATGCTGCGGGTGCCGATCTACGACCGGGTCATACCCTACGTGGGTATCGGCTATGCCTCCTGGAAAGCAAAATATATTTATGAGCCCTGGTGGCACCTGGGCTGGGGCTCTCCCGAACAGTACGATCGCGCTGGCAGGCCGGGAACTTCGACCGGCAAAATCCGCCACATGTATGTCGAAGATGACTCCTGTTATGTCTTCACGCTCGGACTGGCAATCAAGCTGTCACGCTATGCCGAGCTGGACTTCATGATGCGTCGTATGGATATGACCTCGACTGCCGATTTTTATGCGAAGTTGGGTCGGGAAATGAGACCGATGCGCGAAGGCGAGTTTCCCATGAAGCACAGTGCCTATGGCGCAGCCCTTTCAGTAATCTTTTAAATTTTTGATTGTATAACAGACATTCTTGCCTGTTCAGAGAAAGACGGTGCCGCAGAGGGTTTTTGCGTTCTGCATCGCACCTTTTCAGCCGATATGATAAAATAATGGCATGATTGCGCGTGTGGCTACCGAGACGGCTCTCGACCGTACTTTCGACTATCTGATCCCACCGGAACTGGCAGATCAGGTACTTCCCGGCACACGCGTCCGGGTTTCGTTCGGTCACCGGCAGATCGAAGGCACCGTTGTCGCCCTCGCGGAGGAGTCAGAGTTTCCCAACCTGAAGCCGGTGCTAGAAATTGTCGGGGAGCATCCCCTGATCCTGCCGGAGTTGCTGGAGCTGGCCAGGTGGATGGCTGCCTACTATATGGCACCGCTGGAGCTGGCTCTCAAAAGCCTGCTACCCGCTGCCGTGCGGCGAGCGGGCGGGCAAACCCGGCGCGAACGGCTGATGGTTTCGATCGTTCCACCCGAGGAGCGTCCTGTTCCACCCCCCAAGCTGACTGCCCGTCAGGCTGAAGTACTCGAGTGTATTGAGAGGGGCGGCGATGGTTTCCTGAGCGGCATCTGTCAGCAATGGCATGTTTCACCTGGCCTGATCCGTCGGCTGGCCGCACTCGGTTGCTTGCGGATCGACGCACGTGTCGAACGTCGCAACCCGCTGGCCAACCGCCACATTCTGCCCACCCGTCCGCTCCAGTTGAATAACGACCAGCAACTTGCCCTCGAAACGATCCTCGGCACCGTCGCTGCAGCCAACCCCAGTCCGGTCCTGCTCCATGGAGTGACCGCCAGCGGCAAAACCGAAGTCTATCTACAAGCCATTGCCGCTGTGCTGGCAGAAGGTCGGGGTGCCATCGTACTGGTGCCCGAGATCGCCCTCACATCCCAGACCATTCAGCGTTTTGCCGCACGCTTCGGGTCGCAGGTTGCCGTGCTCCACAGCCAGCTCGGCGATGGTGAACGGCACGACGAATGGCACCGCATCCGCAAGGGCACGGCGCGGGTAGTGGTCGGTCCCCGATCGGCTGTTTTTGCCCCGGTGGAAAATCTCGGCATCCTGATTGTTGACGAAGAACATGAGCCCAGCTACAAACAGGAGGAAACCCCACGCTACCATGCCCGCGATGTGGCCATCATGCGCGGACACATCCAGCGCTGCGCCGTGGTGCTGGGTTCGGCCACTCCCTCACTCGAAAGCTGGCACAACGCCCGCCAGGGCAAATACCTGCTGGCCCGGATGCGCTGTCGGGTGCCGGGTGCCAATCCGCCCAGCACACGTATTGTCGACATGCGACCGAGTGCCGGCACAGATACCCCCCGCAGGGTCTTTTCGGAAGACCTGATCAAGGCTATCGAAAAACGGCTGCGCTCCGGCGAACAGACGATGCTCTTCCTCAACCGCCGCGGCTATGCCCCTACCCTCGCCTGCCCCGCCTGCGGCCATGTCGAAACCTGTGACAGTTGCAGCCTGGCCCTGACCTACCACTTGCGCGACAACATTCTGCGCTGTCATCTCTGTACAGATTTCCGCAAGCCTCCCACAACCTGTACAGCCTGCGGGTCATCCGATATTCGCCAGCGTGGTATCGGCACCCAGCGGGTTGAAACAATTATCTCCAAACTTTTCCCGCGCGCCAGAGTCGAACGGATGGATGCCGATGTCACCACCCGCAAGGAAAGCCACGCTGACATCCTCGCCCGCTTTCGTGCCGGGCGGATCGATATCCTGATCGGCACCCAGATGATTGCCAAGGGGCTCGACTTTCCCAATGTTACGCTGGTCGGCATTCTGAATGCCGATGCGGGTCTCTTCATACCCGACTTCCGGGCCGCCGAACGCACCTTCCAGTTGATCGCCCAGATGTCGGGTCGCTCGGGTCGCGGTGCTCTCGAAGGCGAAGTCCTGGTACAGACCACTAGCCCCGAACATCCGGCCATCATCCAGGCTCGCAACGAAAACTTCGAGCAATTTGCCGATCGAGAACTGCGCGACCGGGCCGAGCTGGAGTTCCCCCCCTTTGCCAGACTCGTTTGCCTGACCTTCCGTGGCGACGAGGAAGGAACCGTGGCCGGTTATGCATACAAGTTCGCCGCCATTCTCAACCGGAATGCCGACAGTTTTCAAGCCGGTGAAGCCTGTCAGGCACCGATCAGCCGCATCCGGGCACAGTACCGTTATCAAATGCTGCTGCGGGGTCCAAATATCCGACAGATTCTGATCGCTCTGCGCCAGACGCTCAACAGCCTGCCGCCACCAAAAACTGTCCAACTGGCTGTGGATGTCGATGCTGTCAGCCTGCTCTGAGCAAAAGCTGTGCCGGGCGAAAGGAGTCTTTCCCGCAAAATTTCGCATAATTAAAAAAGTGCTTGCACAACCCGGGTCCAATTTGTTAAAGTGGGTTTGTTTTTCAGGGCGAGCTTAGCTCAGTGGTAGAGCGCCACCTTGCCAAGGTGGATGTCGAGGGTTCAAATCCCTTAGCTCGCTCCATTTTGTTTAATCCCCTCAGGGGAGCGTAGCTCAGTCGGTAGAGCAGCTGACTCTTAATCAGCGGGTCCAGGGTTCGAATCCCTGCGCTCCCACCAGTA
>CAZMGQ010000043.1:0-10618 GCA_964565855.1 uncultured Lentisphaerales bacterium
CGGCGATGCAGAGCGGATCGGGCGTGTCGATCATGACGATGCCCGAATTGCCCAACTCCTCTTCCATGCTGAGCAGTGGCAGAGTCTCGACAGTGCCACGAGTCTCCACCTCGGGCAGTTGGAGAAAAGCCTTCAAATCGTCGAGATCTTTCAGCAGGTGTTCTTCGGTCCAGATTGTGTTGATGTCCCGGTCCTGACGCTGACGGCTGGTCAACACCCGTCCTCCGATATTGAGACGTCGCTTAGTGAAGCGGCTGTTGCCACGTTCAACAGTTTCGGTACGGGTGTTTTCCCAGCGCGGATCGGGCGCGAGGGTTTTGTAACCCACACCCATCATTACGATCCGGTCGGTCTCGTCACGTGCCAGATCGAGCAACGGTGCCCAGGAGGGATCGGAATAAATATTGTAGGGATCTTCGGCAGAACGACTTTCAGTGCCGTTGATTTCGTAAAAAGAAACTGCAGGACGATCGACCGGTTCGCCCCGCAAGGTAGCCATCAGTCTTTCACGACGGGTCATGGTTCTCCCTTTCACTACAGTCAGACACTGGATGCCGGACCGTCCGCTGCGTCTGTACTCTCGCCACTTTCATCCCCGGCTTCCGCAGCAGGCTCAGATCTGGACCGACGGCGCCGACGGTGCGGCGCTATTTCACCTTCGTCGTATTCAGTCTGCAGAGCCGGACCATCGTCGTCCAGTTCCTCCACCCCGACTTGCTTGAGTCGCATGGAGACGATGCGTGAAACGCCTTTTTCGGGCATCGTCACACCATAGACGATATCGGCCCCGGCAATCGTATACTGGTTATGGGTGATGATGAGAAACTGCGACATGTCGAGAAAACCCTTGAGCGCCTGCACAAAACGCCCGATGTTGGAGTCGTCCAGCGAGGCATCGAGTTCGTCTAGCAATGCAAAGGGACTGGGTTTGACCATGTAAATGGCAAACAACAGTGCCACGGCCGTCATGGTACGTTCGCCGCCCGAGAGCAGGCTGATGTTCTGCAGTCGCTTGCCGGGAGGACGGGCCACGATGTCGATACCGCACTCCAGGACATCATCGTCATCCAGCAGCACTAGCTCAGCCCTGCCGCCATTGAAGAGCTGGGTGAACATCGATTGGAAGTTTTTGTTGGCTTCATCAAAAGTGGTCCGGAAGAGCTTGGTAGACTCGACATTGATACGTTTGATCAGGTCCAGAATCTGTTCCTTGCCCTTGATCAGGTCCTCCTCCTGCGCAGCCAGGAAGGCATGGTGTTCTTCCAGCTCCTGAAACTCCTCGATCGCCACCAGATTGACCGGCCCGATGGCTTCGATCTGTCCCCGCAATTGGGCAATGCGTCGGTCCAACTCTTCAAGCGCAGGCACTTCATCTTCCGTCCACTCGGGCTCGGGTTCACGTGCCAGTTCATCAGCACTGAGGTTGTAATCCTTTTCCAACCGTTCGAAGTGGTTGCGCAGTAGCATCCGTGCCTCGGCCAACTGAACCTCGGTCTGGTAACGGCGGTTGCGGATACTGTCGAGTTTTTCTCGCATGCGGCGTAGCTCACCTTCGGCCTGGTCGAGCGTTGCCTGACGCTGGGCACGCTGTTGGCGCAGCTCTTCGGTTTTGCCATTCAACCGCGCCACTTCCTCTTCCTGGCTGCCGAGCTGCTCTGAAACCTCTTCGCTCTCGGTACTCAGCCGGGCGATGCTCTCCTCGTACGACTGCAAACCACGGGTCCGGCCCTGAACCACACGGCCCAGCTCTTCCAGTCTGGCCCGTCCCGCCCGGTGCTGTGTGCGCAGATGCTCGGTCTGCTGACTGAGTGATGAAAAACGCAGCCGATGTTCGGTCAGTTCAGCCTGACTCTGTGCCAGTTGCTGCTCCAGCGTCTGGACCTCGCCTGAGACACTGCTCAGGGTCTCCGAAATTCGTTCACGCTCCACCAGCAGAGTCTTCAGCCGCTCTGACAGATCGCTCTTGCGTGTCTCGCCCGCCTCGGCCTGACCGGCCGCCTGCTTGTGTTCCCAGGCGACAGTTTCGAGGCGTTCGGTCATTCGCTTGGCATCGCGTCGGCTACTCTGGAGTTCGCCATCCTTCTGGGCGGCGACCCGTCGCGCTTCATCCAGCAGACGACGGCTCTCGCGCAGAACGGTCTCACCGGCCTCGGCCTGGGCGCTGAGTTTTTCGCCCTGTTCATCAAGCCGTTGCAAATCCAACTCCAGCAGCGCCAACTGTTCGCGGGCATCGGCCGCCAGCATCGAACGTGCGAGCGGGTTCGAGGCGGCACCTTCGGGCATCCAGAGTTCGATACAGCCATCGTCGCGCACCAGGGCGCCCTGCCAGGTTACAAAAGTACAGCCCGACGGCAGGGGCTGAGGAATATCGTCGAGACTCTCAACAACATAGACATGTGCCAGCAGACGTTCGGCGGCAGCGACAAAGGCGGGCTGAAGCTCGATCGAATCCAGCAGACGTGGCAGAGTCGGGACACTGCCACCAGCGGGCGGCGGCGCACAGCCCTCTGCTGCGATCAGTCGTGTACCGGCACTGCGTCCCGAAGCGAGCAGGCCGGCCAGGATTTTAACCGCTCCCGCCACATCGTTAACCACTACGGCATCCAGCCAGGGACGGAGGGCGGCTTCGAGTGCACGACGTGCTTCCGGCGGTGCGGAAACCTGTTCGGCCAACATGCCGAGCAGCTCGCCATCGGCAACCTGCAGCGGGTTTTCCGGATCAAACAGGAGTCGTGTACCGGCCGGATATTCGCCTGCGTTTTCCTCGTTGTCCTCCAACAACTGTAGCTGGGCGCCCCGGGCGGCAATCTGGGATTGCAGCGTGGCACGTTCCTGCTGCACCTCACGCAACCGGTCCAGGTCGTGCGTGCGTTGGGCATCGGCCTCTTCGACGGCTGTCTGATGGTTGGCCACCAAGTCTTCGAGAGTCTCTTTTTCGTCTTCGAGTGTCTGGCCCGCCTGCTGCAAGCCCTCGAGCGAGCGACGCAACTGCGCCTCTTCGGCGGCCAGACGTTCGCGGGCGACCATGGCCCCCCGTTCGCGCGCTTCGACTTCGGCCAGCTCGGTCTGGGCCCGGGCAGCGGAGCGTTCGCGCTCGACGGCTTCGCCACGCAGATCCTGCAACTGCTTGCGTAGACGTTCAGTGACCCGCTGGATATCCTCGTGATGCTCGCGGGCTTCGGCTAGCTGTGCTTCGGCTTCGCGCGTCGTGCCTTCGAGTTCGGTGAGCTGGTCGCCGAGTGTGGTCAGCGCCTCTTCCTGGGCTTCGTGAACGGCCCGGGTTTCGACAATCTCACGTTCGTCACGCTGCGACCAGACACGGTATTCCTCGATCCGCTGGGCGTTGATACGGAGAATATCGCGCGAATTACTGAGACGATTCTGCGCCTGCATGGCAGCCTCAAGTGCGCGGTCGATCTCACTCTCATCGCTCAGCAGCAGAAAGCGCAACTCGGCGTTTTTCTGCTCCAGCTCGGCCGTGGTCTGGTCGTGGCGGGCGGTCTCGGATTCAAAGCGACTCATCTGCTGCGCAAGCTGGTCGATCCGCTGCTCCAGATCGCCAGCGCGGCGGGCCGTAACATAGACATCGAGTCCACGCAGCTCAGAACGGAAGTCCTTGAAACGGGCGGCCTTGGCGGCCTGACGCTGGAGCGAGCCGATCTGACGCTTGACCTCGCGTATGACGTCGGCCAGCCGCAGGAGATTGGCATCGGTCTGTTCGAGCTTGCGCAACGCTTCGCGCCGGTCGGCCTTGAAGCGGGTAATGCCGCTGGCTTCTTCGAAAACCATGCGACGGTCTTCGGGACGTGACGAAAGAATGGCGTCGATCTGTCCCTGGGCCATGATCGAGTACGAGGTGGTACCAATACCGGTACCCATGAAGAGGCGCTGGATATCACGCAGGCGACAGGGGTTTTTGTTGAGAAAATACTGTCCTTCACCACTGCGGAAAACACGACGCGAGACCGTGACTTCGTTGTATTCGGTGCCCAGCTTGTCCTCGCAATCGGCAAAGGTAATGCTGACCTCGGCCATGCCGAGCGGCTTGCGCAGCTCAGTGCCGTTGAAGATCACATCAGTCATGCTGGAGCCTCGCAGAGCCGTCGGACGCTGCTCGCCGAGCACCCAGCGGATGGCATCCGAGATATTGCTCTTGCCGCAACCGTTGGGGCCGACGACAGCCGTGATACCGGGCTCGAAGACCAGACGCGTCTTCTGTGCAAAACTTTTGAAGCCGGTTATATCGAGATATTTCAGATACACTTTAAATTCGCTGTTGCAAAGGGTCAGTCGTAAAGAATCATGTCCTCAACGGGTTTCTATGGCGGCACGGATCATGGCGAGATATTTGCTGTCCTCGATATATTCGGGAACGCTGTTGCCCGTACCCAGCGCATAACTGCCACGAGAGGCAGACCGCTCGAGCATGGCCCGACTGCGACGGTAAACTTCGTCGGACGAAGCCCGGATCATAAAGTCCACATCGATACCGCCGACGATTGCAATCCGGCTGCCCCACTCTTCGTAGACATCCTCGACCGGCTGAATCGCATCCTCAAATGAGTGCTTTGCATCATAGCACATAGTCGAGACTATGTCTTCCATAATCTCGCCCGCCTGACCGCATGAATGGAGAATGACAGGCTTGCTGGCTGCATGAATGACCTCGACAATCCGCTGGTGCCAGGGAAAGATATATTTGCGCATGTCATCGACCGACAACATCGTCTGGGTTTTGAAACCCCAGTCGTCGTTCGAGATACAGGCTCCTACCCAGGGGCTGGCAGCGGCAATTTCGTAATGTCGGACAAGCCGGGTTCCGATCTCGGCAAAGATATCGCTGACCAGCAGAGGGTCATCGACGAGCAGATAACAGAGGGTCTCATAACCCACGAGGGCGATGGCATTTTCGAGCAAGCCGCCCGGACCGGAGACTATAAGCTTCATCCCATGTGGCAGATCACGTCCGACAGCGTCGATTGCCGAATAGTCAAACTCGTCCGGCTCAGGCCAGACATACTCATCAAAGCTCTGACGATCCCTGATGGCACAACCGTCATTGATGGAAATGGTAGCAGCACGAGCTTGCTCCGGAATGGGGAAGGATAACGCCGACCCTCCCACAGTGGCATAGTCATACCCGGCGGCCCGGAAGGCCACGACCAGATTGCGCCAGTGGCTGACCAGATCACCCGGGGCAGGCTCAACCCAGGCCTCTCCGGCCAACCGCCGATACAGTCGCGAGTTGAGAAAAAACTCGAACAATGTTGGCCGTGACGGTACTTCACGCCGCAGCACTTTGAGCAAATTTTCAAAACACGGCTCACCAGCTGCCGGTGGGATGTTTTCTGTGTTCTGTGGGCTCATCTGAGGTTGCTCCATTGTTATCTCACGCTTGCTCTTTTTGCCTGGCGGCTTCCTGATCAATCGCTCGCCATATCACAAAATGCTGTTTGTCAGCGTTTTGCGCCTTCCTGTGCCGCTGCCAGAAGGTCCGTCATCGTGGTCAGGCCATCGTAAAGAGCCTTACCGACAATCGCCCCCTGCAGGTTGACACACTTGAGGGCTGCCAGTGCACGTACATCGTCAGCAGTCGTAACACCGCCCGAGGCAATGATGGCCACCTGCGGCACTGCGGCACACATGGCTCCCATAGCGGCCACATTCGGGCCCTTGAGCATGCCATCGGTCGCTGTGTCGGTGTAAATTATGGTCTGTACACCAAGATCGGCCACCTGGCGAGCCAGCATGGTGGCTTCTGTGGCAGTGGTTTCGACCCATCCTTTGACCTGTACCAGACCGTCACGGGCATCGATGCCGACGGCGACATGACGGCCGTGCTGTTCCACGAGCTGGCGCAGCGCGGCCGTATCGGCAAAGGCCCTGGTGCCGAGGATGGCACGGTCAACCCCGACATCCAGCAACCGCCGCACATCGTCATCGGTGCGCAAGCCGCCACCGACTTCGACCGGAATGCGGATAGCGGCCACAATGTCGGCGATCACGCGCGTATGTTGCGGACTGCCGGCGAAGGCGCCATCGAGATCCACCAGGTGCAGATACTCCGCCCCCTGAGCCTGCCACTGCAGTGCCTGATCGACCGGATCGTCGTTGTAGATTGTCTGTTCGTCGGCACGTCCCTGCCGCAACCGGACACACTTGTTGTCCATCAGGTCGATTGCCGGCAGAATCGTGATTTGCTTACTGGTCTCAGCCATCAGAGCACCCCCTTGCTCGAAGGTACGCCGGCCTCGCGCGGATCGTACTCGACCGCCATGCGCAGCGCCCTGGCAAAAGACTTGAAAACGCTCTCGTAGGCATGGTGCACTTCGTCGCCATAGAGGTGGGCGATGTGGAGGTTCATGCGGGCCTGGGTCATCAGGGCGCGGAAAAACTCTTCGACCAACTGGACATCAAAATCACGGATGTGGGTACGTGTGCTGGCGATCTGATAATCCATAAAGGGACGACCGCCGAGATCGAGTGCCACACGACAGAGGGCTTCGTCCATCGGCAGGATGAAGAAACCGTAGCGACGGATGCCACGACGTTCGCCGAGGGCTTCGTTGATCGCAGTGCCCAGCACCAGACCGACATCTTCAACCGTGTGGTGATAGTCCACTTCGATATCGCCGACGGCTTTTATTTCCAGATCAATCAGCCCATGCCGCGCCAGCAGCTCGAGCATGTGGTCGAAAAACGGGATGCCGGTATTGATGGCGGACTGGCCGCTGCCGTCGAGATTGATTTTGAGCGTGATATCGGTTTCGCGTGTTTTGCGGCTCAACTGTGCCACACGGGCAACTTGCTGGTCAGACATTTCAAACTTCCTTTCGCAGCACCTGCAGCAGCTTGTCTATCTGCTCTTCGGTACCGACTGTGATGCGGATATAATCCTTCAGATAAGGGCTGTTCCAATAACGGACAATTATGGCACGTTCGCGCAGTGCGGCAAAGACTTCACTCGCCGGCTGCGGGGGACGTGCCCAGACAAAGTTGGTCTCGGAGTCGCGCACCTCCCACCCCAGCTCCCGCAGGGCGCGGGTCAGGCGGGTGCGGGTTTTGGCAATACGCTCGACGTTGGCACGCATCCAGGACTGATCGCGGATAGCAGCCAGCGCAACGACCTGGGCAAAGCGGTCGATATTGTAGGAGTCGCGCAGTTTGTCCAGTGCCGCGATCAGCTCCACGGGGCCGACCAAGTAGCCGAGTCGCAGACCTGCCAGCGAGTAGGACTTGGAGAGGGTGCGGCAGACCAGCACGTTGGGCAGCTCCAACGCCAGATCCATACAATTTTCGCGTGCAAAATCGGCATAGGCCTCATCGATCAGCACCACACCGGCAAAATCACGGCAGAAGTCGCTGATTTTATGCTTGTCGAACAACAGTCCGGTCGGAGCATTGGGATTGGTGAGATAAAAGAGCGACACCTCGTAATCCGGCGGCATCCACCAGGTCAAATCCGGCCAGATATCCACCGCACGGATCGCTACATCGCGACTCTCCGCAAGCACCGGATAGAGCGAATACGAAGGGTCGAAATAGCCGATCGTACCGTCGTTCTCCACGAAACATTCCGCTGCCAGCCGCAGCGCTTCGTCCGAACCGTTGGCTACGAGAATGTTTTCCGGCTGGCAGCCATGCAGCTCGGCCAGCGCCTGACGCAGATCGGTCGAGACCGGATCCGGATAAAGACGCAGCAGCGCCATATCCATCGCAGCCACAGCCTTCGACACGTCTGGTGAGGGCGGATAAGGGTTTTCGTTGGTATTCAGTTTTACAATATCCGGGATTTGCGGCTGTTCTCCGGGAACGTAGCCGGTCATCTCCCGGACCGATGCGCGGATGCGCTTGTTCATGTGATCCTCCAGAGCAATTCCGGCTATTCTAGCATGAGCAGCCCCCGCCTGTCATTAATGGTAATGACCGTTATTTTTGACTGGCAGGGCTACGCAATAAAATACTAAAGTAAGTCTGTATTCCACGCCCAAAACTGCGGAAGATTTTGCTCTACTGTGCACAACCTCCTGCAATTGCGGTTCGTGAGGACACTCACCCTCCATGAAATGTTTACTCGACAATTGCGGTTCGTGAGGACACTCACCCTCCACTAAATGTTCTCCCGATGGTTGATATTCAAAAATGGAGGGCGAATGTCCCCATGAGCCGTAAGAGCAAAGAAAAGTGCATATTTCAGAAAAAGAAAAGTTTAAACTCTCGCAGTTTTGGGTCCACGAGAGGCCTCCATGTCCGACACTTTACTCTACAGCGGCAAATCCAAAGACGTTTTCAAAATCAAACAGGGGCCCCATAGTGGCAAAATCCGCCTGGTCTTCACCGACAAGGCCACCGGCTATATCGAGAACGGCAAACCAGTCTTTGATCCGGGCCGCGATATCGTCGTCGGCGAAATCCCCGGTAAGGGCGCGATCGCCTGTCACTTTGCCACCCATTTCTTTAAGTTGCTGCAGAAACGTGGTATTCCCTCACATTATATCGGGACGATCAGCGACAATGCGAAGATTGACGAACCCGCCCTGCCCCTCTCGCTCGATCCCGAAATTCCCTCTTTTCCCGGCAGCGAGCCGCTGGCCAACCTCGAATTCACTTGGCGCAACAGTGCCACGGGCAGTTTCTGGCGCCGCTATCCCTTTGTCAAACCCTGCCGCAACGTCAACTGTGTCGTCGAAATCTGGACCAAAGGCACTACCGATACCCTGATCACAACCGAGGCTCTCGAAGAAACCGGTGCCCTGACCTCAGACGAAATCCGCCATTGCTTGACCCTTGTGCAGGAGATTGCCGGGATTGTCACGGCAGAATTTACCGCCCGGGGACTACACGTGCTCGACGGCAAGTTCGAGCTGGGCCGCCTGGCAGGTGGCAATGGGCAGATTGTAATTATTGACGAAATTTCGCCCGATGTGCTGCGTGTCTGTGACGGTTATGCGCCTGATGCCCGGGGCGACTGTACCATTACAAAGGAATGTACCGTCACCAGTTGCAGCGAGGGCCGCCGCTCAATCAAGCACCGGCGCCAGGTCGCCCCGACAGATTTTGTCACCGCCTTCCGTTGACCGGTCTCGGCCTGAAATGCCAGTATCCGACCAACGTACCTCTACAACCTGTAACACAAGCCAAGGAGAAAGCCCATGAGTCAGACACCTCTCACTGCCAACAACATCTGGGTAATGACTGTACCGTTGCTGGAGGGACGCAAGATAACAGCCTACAAAGGATTTGTCAGTGCCAGAAACACGCGGGCCGTCAACATTATCCGGGATTTGTTCACTTCGTTCCGGGATGTTTTCGGTGGACGTTCAGAGTCATACGAAAGCATTATGGCAGATATGGAGCGCGAGATCCTGACCGAGATCACCGAAGCTGCCCTCCGGATGGGAGCCAACGCAATTGTGGGGTTCGAGCTGGATTTCGACAACATCGGCTCCAAAGGTAAATCCCTGCTCATGGCCTACGGCAAAGGCACAGCCGTAATCATCGAGTAAAGCAACACTTCGACAGGCTCAGTGCTTCCGGCAGTGCGACGTCCTCCAATTTAAACAGCGCGACCAGACTTTCATCTGGTCTTCTTGATAAAAATTATCTCTTCCTTCAAAATCGTCTGATTTCGTCTGGGAGCGCTTAACGTCTGCCGTAACATCGTCAGCAAGGTATGTTCCGGATCGCTTTTGGGGAGCGTTTCAATCAGGTCATGCAGTGCAACCTCAAGCTTTTCAACTGGCGTATCGGTAGCAACCGACAACAAAAACCGGGCTGGCGAGATTTCTATCAGCTTCAGCCAGGGAAGTTGTGCCAGAAGCTTGCTGTAGGAAACCAGAATGATGGACTCGTCATCCGAAACAGGTACAACTTGAACGGGTTCTAGAGGCTTTTTGTCGCTCAAGAGAAAGAATTCAACCAGCCTGGTGATTGCAAAAGCACGATCACTGTCAACCGATTCCAGCAGTTTCAATATGCGTACGGGGAGAGTCACCGTGACAGGACGACTGGGTTCGTTAAACTTGGGAGGACGTCCCCCGCGCCCCTTGGACTGCGAAGCTGATTTACCGGGTTTCATGTGCCTATCATAACAATCACGCTGCTAATTGTCATACAGAAATAAAACTCTCACCTGCCTGGCAGGGCCGAAAATACTGAGCGCCGGAATATCGACTGCTGCTGATCAACGCCGCGCCGTCGGAAAAAATCCTGCCACTCATTCGACTCCTGCGACTGTTCCTCAAAATCCTGCAACGTCAGGCCTTCGGCCTCGCGCACCAGCATGGTCGAGGTATGGCTGATCGGCTGATACTCTTTCCAATGTACCGGCACGCGATGCATCAGTCCGTCGCCCCCCAGAGTGCTGACATAATCGGTCCGGTTATGTGCGATGAAACCATGGGCTGTGACGGCGATATTTTCAGGGTCGTCCGCATCCAGCGGTCGGGTCTTGAGGATACTGGGGGTAACCGAAGCGGGATGTTTGAAGCGTCCCTGGCCATGGAAGTTCGCAAGTGCCTCATGTTCCCAGAACGAAGCCCGGCGTCCATAGACATCGCGATAAATATCGGCATGTGAACGGTGCTGCTGATAGATCGGGATCGTCAGCAGCGGAGCC
>CAZMGQ010000044.1:0-10545 GCA_964565855.1 uncultured Lentisphaerales bacterium
AGAGGTTCTGCAGGATGGCTGGTACTGTACGGGCGATGTGGCTTTTATCGATGAAGACGGCTTTATCGGCATTACCGATCGCCTGTCGCGCTTCAGCAAAATCGCTGGAGAAATGGTGCCGCATATCGCCGTCGAAGAGGCTCTGATGGATGCCATCGGCCAGACCGGTCCCGTACTCAGCGTGACCAGTGTGCCGGACGAACGGCGCGGCGAGAAGCTGGTGGTGCTCTATACGGCCGAATGTGGCGACCCATCATGGCTGCATCAGGCGCTGGAAGATAGCGAACTGCCCAATCTCTGGCGGCCGGGCATCGACTCCTATTATCCCGTCGATGCCATTCCGCTCCTCGGCTCCGGCAAGGTCGATCTGTCTGCCGTCCGTTCGCTGGCACGTGAGCTGGCTAGCTGAGTGCCCCAAAACCGCAAGAGTTACCACTTTCCTTTTTCTAAAATATGCACTTTTCTTTGCTCTTACGGCTCATGAGGACATTCGCCCTCCATTTTTAGTTTTGTCTCCTTTGTCTGTCCCGAGCGCAGTTTCAAAATCCGTTTCTGGACAGACAGGAATGTCTGTCATACAGATTTGGACATTCGCTCCATTTTGAATATCAACCGTCGGGCGACGATTTTATGGAGGGTGAGTGTCCTCACGAACCGCCATCGCAAGGAATTGCGCATGAACGAGCAAAATCTTTCGCAGTTCCAGGGAGTGCCGAAAGGGCGGATTTTTATGAATCAGGCACCTTTGAGCAGGTCGGCCAGACCGCCTTCACGTTTGAGCTGCTCATCGACCATCGCCTGACTCACTTTCAGGGTTTTGGCACTGCCGAGCAGTTCTTCGGTGTCGTACATCACGTCCACCATCAGCTCTTCCATGATGGCCCTCAGTCCGCGGGCACCAGTTTTGCGCTCCATGGCTTCACGCGCCATCGAACGCAGCGCCTCTTTTTCGAATTCGAGCTTGATGCCTTCCATCGAAAGCAGCTTCTGATACTGCCGCACCATGCAGTTGCGCGGTTCGGTCAGGATACGTACCAGCTCGTCTTCGCCGAGCGGCTGGAGCATGGAAACCACCGGCAGACGTCCGACAAATTCCGGAATCAGGCCGTAGCGGATCAGATCCTCCGGTTCGATCCGGCGGCTGGCGGTGGTTTCGCTCTCGTGGCTTGTACCCAGAAAGCCGAGATGCCTCGCAGTGGCACGTTTTTCGATGATGCGGTCGAGCCCGATAAAGGCGCCACCACAGATGAAGAGGATGTTCTGCGTCTGGATTTCGACGTAATTCTGCTGCGGGTGCTTGCGTCCGCCGGTCGGGGGCACACGGGCCACCGTACCTTCCAGAATCTTCAGCAGCGCCTGCTGCACGCCTTCGCCCGAGACATCGCGCGTGATCGACACGTTTTCCGTCTTGCGACCGATTTTATCGATCTCATCGACAAAAATGATGCCCGTCTGGGCCCGTTCAATATCCATATCCGCCGCCTGAATCAGGCTCAGCAGGATATTTTCGACATCTTCGCCCACATAGCCGGCTTCGGTCAGGGTGGTGGCATCGGCAATCGCAAACGGCACGTCCAGCATCCGCGCCAGGGTCCGGGCCAGCAGGGTTTTGCCCGAGCCGGTGGGTCCGACGAGCAGGATGTTGCTCTTTTCGATCTCGACATCCTTGAAGGCCGCATCAAATTTCTGGCTGTCGGCACCGATACGTTTGTAATGGTTGTAAACTGCGACTGCCAGCGAACGTTTGGTCTGTTCCTGCCCCACGACGTGATCGTCCAGAAAAGCCTTGATTTCGCGTGGTTTGGGTACTTTGATCGGCTTGGCCTTGGCCTCGGCACTCTTTTTGGCCTGGCCTTTGGCGGCTGTTTCCCCTCTTGCCGCTGCCGCGGAGCTAGACCCGCCGGAAGGATCGGGGAACATGTCGTTCATGAAGTCCAGCAGATCACGGGCACTGAGGACACATTCCTGACACAGGGGCTGGCCGGTCGGGTCCTCGACCAGGGCGCGCTTCAAGGTTTCGCGCTGGCCGCACATGGCGCAGGTGCGCCTCTCGTTACCGGTTTTTTTGGCCATTTGGTCCTCAGTCTTTCTTGTCGGCTTCCGGCCGTATCAGGACTTCGTCCACCAGACCGTAAGCCTTGGCGTCGGTTGCGGACATGAAGAAGTCCCGATCCGTATCTTTGGCTACGGTTTTCACCCGTTTGCCGCAATGTGAAGCGAGAATACCGTTGAGCGTATCCCGCATCCGCAGGATTTCCTGCGCCTGGATATGGATATCCGAAGCCTGTCCCTGGGCACCTCCCCAGGGCTGGTGGATCATGATCCGGGCATTGGGCAGGGCAAAGCGCTTGCCCTGGGCGCCCGCCGCCAGGAGAACAGCCCCCATGCTGGCCGCCTGACCGACACAGTAGGTCGCCACATCGCACTTTACATACTGCATGGTATCGTAAATCGCCAGACCGGCCGAAACGGAGCCGCCGGGAGAGTTGATGTAGAGCGAAATGTCCTTCTCGGCATCTTCCGCCTGAAGAAAAAGCATCTGGGCCACCGCCAGCGAGGCCACAATATCGTCAATCGGAGTGCCGATAATGATGATGCGGTCCTTCAGCAGGCGCGAATAAATATCGTATGCGCGTTCGCCGCGACCCGTCTGTTCGACGACCATCGGCACGAGCTGGTTATAAATCGACATGGAAAAACACCCCTAAAATGAGTTGCGCAAAGCAATACTCTACCCCGAAAACAGCCTTTTCGGCAAGCCAACAGTCAGGCTGCCGCGAAAAGGGAGAGACAACTGTCACGTCGTCCTGCGCCCGGCACGTTAGCCTGGGACCGCAGGGCTCTGTACCTGCAGGCACAGAATAAGACAGCATAAACGCCGCGCCTGCACCGGGTTTCTGACCCGAGCTGGAGCTCGGAGATCCCAGGGCGAGGTGACACTCGCCCCTCCCAGTGGCAGAGATGCCGACAATGGTGCGGCGGTTCCGCCTTCGCCAAGGCTACGGCGTGACAGGTATCGGTGAAACACGCCCTACCTTTTTGCGATATTACTGTAATCTTGCAAATGAATCACCAGATTACGGGGGGTGGGATTGTATAACAGACATTCTTGTCTGTTCAGAGGTGGCTATCGCGGAAAGCGCAGAAAGTCGCGGAAAGGGAGGAACGACTGTCACGTCGTCCTGTGTGTTGGGAGGTTCAAGTTTATGGCTGCCAGCGGTGGTTGACTATAATCTTGCAAAGATGTTGCCAGATTACGGCTGTGGCAGTGTCCTGACTCTGCCACAGGGGCCATCCCGGGCTCTCGACCGGGCGAATGGGTTTTGTTATCCTGCCTCGTTCCATGCGAGTTTGTTCTGAAATAATAACCGGTAAAATGCGGCTTTTCCTGCTGTTCTTTCTCTGGCTGTCCTGTCTGGCTCCGGCCCCGGCAGACGAGGGCCCCTGGGATGTGGCGCCACAGTTTGCCTGGCGCAAAAACATCTGGCAGCGTGATGCCCGTCCGTTCCTGCAACTGGCCTCCGAAAAGGGCTTTCGCCCGACATCCGCCCGCGATTCGCTACGATCCGGCAATCCTGTGGTATTTCGCGGGATCGAGGCGCGTCATTCGCATATTTTTCTGCTGTCCCGTAAACAGCCCATCCGCTGGGAATGGATCATCCACGACCAGGATCTGTATGGCGAAATCAGTTCCGCCAGGTTGACAGGGCTGCTCGCTCAGACAACCAACAGCCTGCAGCGCTGGTCCGGCAGGGAACCGCTGGCCATGGAAACCCGGCCCGGTATGAAGCACCTGACCTGGGGAAGGCCGCCACATATCGTTTCGGCTGTTTGGAATGATCTGGCAGCGACAGACACACCGTCGGCAAATCAGTTTTTGCAGGTTGTTTTCGAACCCTGGCCGCCGAGGCGTGACTGGACTGCGAACCTCGTCAAACGCGTCAATGGCGATCGCTGGCTGACGGGTGTCACGATGGTCGATCAGGTTTTTCAGGGCAACTGTGCGCCGGCGACGGTCGAGCGGCTAATGTGTTATTACGGCATACCGCTCAGTGCCCGCAGTCTGGCCGAACTGGCGGAAAGTTCTTCGGATTCCGGCACCAATGTGGGACGCATGTTGGAGAAAATCAGTCGTATGCGGAGCATGCCCTGCCGGATCGAGGCACTCTTCGATTTTAATATCCGGCGCTTTGATCTGACTATCCAACGCTACAATCGGGAGGCAGCGCAACAGGGGCTGGAGTTGTTGGTCTGGCAGCCGCCAGTGCTTGATCTGGCACAGGTTTTTGCCGGTGCCGATGCCGGGTTGCTGCGGAGTGTCCGTCAGCGCGATTCCGGCAAGCGCCGCTTCTGGCGTTCGGTGGTGGATGCGGTCGAAGCCGGGCATCCGCTGGTCTGGGGCGTTGTGCTGGGGATAGTGGCGGAAGAGAAGCTGCCGACCGGCATGAGTGGCGGTCACTTGCGGCTGATAATCGGCTATAATCCGGCGAAGCGCGAAATTCTCTATACCGACTCCTGGGGAGCTGGTCACGAGCTGAAACGCCTGTCCCTCGACGATGCCTGGACCGCCACAATCTCGCTCCATACTATCGTGCCCGTGCCGTAATCTTGTAAAGCTGTTGCCAGATTACAGAGCGATTACATGCGGGATTTTGGTTCAAGATTTGACATTATGGGGCAAACGTGCGAGGCTGGGGGTTGTGTTTGCCGAGAGGTGTCACCGCAGGAAACAAACGGAAGTCCGTGAAATTCGGACGCGGTCGCGCCGCTGTAAACGGCTAGCCGGACGCATGAGGCCACTCTGATCGTAAATCAGGGGAAGGCGCGTGTCGGTGCCAAGCCGTAAGCCAGAAGACGTGTTTCCTGCAAAAGGCCGGTACTCTTCCGCGAGGAGGAGGGTGCGGGCAGAGTTGCAGCGCAGAATGCGCCAGCCGAAACCGCACCCCGAACCCCGCAGAAGATATCAGCCCGAGATTGTTCCGCAGCGAAACGAGTTTGCTGCGCGCCAACCGGTAAATCGCGGGAGATAAAACATGAAACGCGCCAAGCGTAGAAGCCTGTGGCAGAGTCTGTACCCTGCCACCGTGGCTGTAGCCCTGATGAGCCTCGTCGGCTGCAAGTCGCCTGATACCAATGAGTTGAAATCTGAATCGGTGCCAGACAGCCCGGCCGCCGCCAGGGAAATGATGAGTCGGCTGGATGCCGAGTTGGCCGCGGCCAGAGTCGATGCGGGCAACGCCCGCCATATCCGGGAACAGATGCGCAGCCGATTGGTTTCGGCCAATCTGCCCGAAGCTGAAATCGATAGCTGGACCGGTGTAGAAAACCACTGATCCCGCGTCGGAGACAGAAGACTTTCTACTCTTCCACTTCCTGTTATTGCGGTTCGTGAGGACACTCACCCTCCAAACAAGTTTCTGTTCATCCTTTTTTTGAGTCCCTTTTCTCTTCAGGTTTTCCATGTTTTTACGCAGAATCACCATTTTTACACTGATTATCGGTCTTTTTTCTTCTTTTTCACCGGCTTCCACCCAGTTTGTCAACTTCGATGATATCGATCTGGCCCCCGGGACCTACTGGAGTGGAGCCGATGGTGCCGCTGAGTTTTACAACGGTCTGGCTCACTTCAACAATGATTTTGTCGATTGGGGGTTTGGCTTTTTCAGTTGGTCGGGCTTTGCCGTCTCACGTGTCGAAGATACCGGAACCGCAGGCCATTTAAACCAGTTTGCCGTCTGGGGCAACGGCAAAGATGTTTCGGGTGATGGAGCCTATGCCGTTGCCTTTGTGGATGAAGAATTCGGCGTAGTTCCCACTGTCACCCTGCCGGTGCCGTCGCTGGTACGTGGTTTGTACGTCAATAATACCACCTATGCGGCACTGTCGATCAGGGATGGAGATGGTTTTGCTGCACCCTTTTCCACTGTCAGGGGCGACTGGTTTCTCTTGACTGTCGCTGGCTTCAATCAACAGGGTGAGTTTCTGGGGGAGGTAGAGGTGTACCTGGCGGACTATCGGGAGCGTGCCTTCATTCTCGACGAGTGGCGCTGGGTAAATCTGGCCGGGCTGGGGCCGGACGTGCGCAAGCTGGAGTTTCGTCTGACCATGAACAATCCTTATGGCGGTACTCCGGTTTACTTTGCCCTCGATGGCCTCGAGTATCTGCCACGTCCGACGACAACTGTAACGTCCTTTGATAACCCGGGTATCATCCCCGAGGGACAGGACTACTGGAATGGCTCAAACCAGAGTGGTTTTTTCAGTGATTCAAGTATTGTTTTCACCAACGTGTACGATAATTTGTACGGTTCCTGGTACGGCTTCGCCCTTTCACGAGTCAATGACCCAACTACACCCGGGTGGATGAATCAGTTTGCCGTCTGGGGGAATGGGCATGACTACGATGGCGACGGTTGTTACGGGGTGGCTTGCGTAGCTGATTTGGACCCTGAAGCCAATCAGATTGCATTTCCTTTTGATGTGGCTGTTGAAGGGTTTTACATCAACAACACGGCCTATGCGGCACTGGCAATGTTAAATGGTGAATCACCTGCCAAAAAATTCGGTGGTGCGAGTGGCAACGACAAGGACTGGTTCAAGCTTGAGATAACCGGCAGGAACGGAAACGGGAAGTCTCTTGGAACTACCAGTTTCTACCTGTCGGATTACCGTTTCGACGATAACTCGGAGAACTACATTATCTCCGATTGGACCTGGGTCGATCTTTCATCATTTGCACCAGGGGTACGTACGCTGCACTTTACCCTCTCTTCGAGCGACAACGGTGCATTGGGCATGAATACTCCCCCATATTTTGCCTTCGACAACCTGACTTACCGACCCGTTGCCGGTGGCGCCTATGATTTTGAAGGCAGCCTGCTGGACAGGGGAATTCCGGGCTTTGTGATTGAGGATGACGAAGAAGTGCCCAATCCGTTATTTGTCGGTTGGGCAACGGAGGTAATTGACTATTCGCCGACTGCTGCTGTAGCGGTTGGTTGGCGCGATCCCCTGAAGGCATTGGGGCCGATCGATAGGCTGATATCAAATGCCGTATCGCTTGGAGATCAAACCAACCCGATGGAGGCCCCCGGTACGATCACCCTCGGATTTGCAACTCCGATCCGCGATGGCGAGGGAGCGGACTTTGCCGTATTTGAAAATGGGTTTGCTGTCAATGACGATGCCACTTTTTTTGGCGAACTGGCTTTTGTTGAAGTATCGACAGACGGTATCCATTTTGCACGCTTCCCCAATCGGTCTGATACTACTGATGAGGTTGGCACCAATGGTGTCATAAGGGCATCCCATGTCTGGAATCTGGCCGGCAAGCACAGCAATCCGAACAGCGGCATATTCTACATACCCGATGACGTCAGCGGGCGGTCCTATGGTACACCTTTTGACCTGGCTGATCTGGCCGGGCATCCGCTGGTAATTCAAGGGTTGGTCGATCTTGGTAACATCAGCCAGATTCGTATAGTGGACATTACGGGTAATGGCAGCCAAACCGATAGCTATGGCCAGCCGATTTACGATGCCTGGCCGACCTTTTTCTTTCCTTCAAGCGGTTTCGATCTGACGGGCATTGGTGTCCTTAATGCCGTCTTTGAGGGCAAAACAGAGCGAGGTGTGCCCCTGAGCTGGCTGGCCGATCGGCGTCTGGTCGGACCGGCGGACGAAGCAGCAGAATCCGATCTCGACAACGACGGCTTCCCGGCCTGGGCCGAATACTTTGCCGGAACGGATCCCAACGATGGGGCTTCGTATCTGCACATTACGGGCGTCGAGCGCAATGCTGTCGGCCAGACTACCGTTTTCTGGCTGGGTGGCGGTAGCGGCGGCTCCGATCTGGATTTCACGCTGCAAGTGCGTGACAGTCTGGAGGTCGGCAACTGGGAGGATCTGGAAATCACCGTCCCGCGGCAGCCCGGTTCGAGCCAGAGCTGGCAGGGAACCGTTTCAGGCGATACAGCCTTCTTCCGGGTGCTGGTGAAGACGCCTGATTTGTAGCACAAAACTACGAGGGTTAACCTTTTGTTTTTCTGCAACATGCACATTTCTTGCGCTAACGGCTCATGGGGACATTCGCCCTCCACATTTAGTTTAGTCTCTTTGCCTGTCCCGAGCGCCGTTTCAGTATCGGTTTCTGGACAGACAGGAATGTCTGTCATACAGATTTGGAAATATGCCATTTTGCAACCGACAGGTGAACTTTTTTTGGAGGGTGAGTGTCCTCACGAACCGCAATTGCAAGGATTTGTGCATGAGAGAGCAGAGATCTCCGCAGTTCAGGAGTTGAAAATTCAGCCTTGATGGGTTTAGGAGATATGTCTGCAAGATGCGCCAGAGCCGGTTTTACGCTGCTGGAGCTGATGGTCGTGATAGCGATCATCCTGCTCCTGGCGGGGCTGGCATCGCGGGTGTCGCGGACTGCTCTCGAACGCGGACGCATGTCCCGCTGTGCCAACCAGTTGCGCCAGTTGGCGGTTGCCAACCAGATGTATGCCGATGAAAACGGCACCTTTGTGGCGGCGGCAGCCGATCTGAACGGGCGCAACCTGCAGCGCTGGCATGGGGCACGCAAGAATACGCGCCAGCCTTTCGATGGGAAACTCGGTCCGCTGGTGCCTTATCTGGGAACCGGAAGTGCGGAGTTCCGCGCCTGTCCTTCGTTCAGAATTGCCCGTGGCAGTGAGGCTGCGACGGGCTTCGAGGCTTCCTGCGGTGGCTATGGCTACAACTCAATCGGGGTCGGCTCGCAAACCTACGTGATGGGGATGCATGCCCAGGCTTCACAGAAGGGCCTGCGTCCGGCACAGATCCAGAATCCCGCCCGCACGATCATGTTTACGGATACGGCTTTTCCCCAGCCCTACGGCAGTAATCCACGCTATGTGATCGAGTATTCCTTTGCGGAGCCCTACCACTGGGTCTTTAACGCAGGCGAGGAGTCGGGCTTTCGCGCCGACCCCTCGATCCATTTCCGGCATGGCGGTCGCGCCAACGTGGTCTGGTGCGACGGCCATCTTTCGGTCGAGCGGCTTGAAACCCGTGCCCAGGAGCATTTTACACGCTGGAACGTGGGTTGGTTCGGGCCGCCCGACAACAGTTTCTTTTCGCCCTATTAGATATCCGGTGCGTTGGCCAGCAGGTAGTCTTCGGCCTCCTTGCTCCAGAGACCGTTGTGCTTTTCGGCCAGCCGTGCCAGCTCGGCATAGAAGGGATCGGTCTTGCCACGTTCGGCAAAGTCGTCAATCGCCACCAGATCGAGCTTCTTGTGGTTGTAAACCAGCTTCTTGCCGCCGGGGATCTTGTCGAGATTGATGATCGTATCGGCAACGGCATTGAGGCCGCCGATATGGGTGATCATGGCAACCGGATTGAGCTTGCCCGCCGCCATCATTTCGAGCGACTCGATCATGTCGTCGGTATTGCCGCCGGAGGTGCCCACGAGGTGGGTCGAGGAGTAGTGCACGTCGTAGAAGTTGAGCGTGGCGGAGAACTTCGTGTCGGTCGGGCCGGCGAAGAAGTTGAGGCAGCCGTCGTTGCCGAGCAGGGCATCGCCCATTTCGATCAAGGAACGTACGGGAGCATAGACAAAGACATCGTCGAAAAGCTCGCCGTCGTTGATGGCGCGCAGGTGTGCGATGGGATCGGAGAGTCCGTTGGTGTCGATATAGTGCAGCTCGACGCCGTTGCGGGCGGCCTCCTCGACCGTGATCAACTGGGCGGCACGGGCGATGCGGTCGGCATTGATATCCGTGACCACCAGGCGGCGCGGACGGCGGTCGCAGTGGATGACGTAATCGATCGCACCGAGACCCATCGGGCCGACTCCGGCCAGCAGCGCCATGGTGCCGCCTTCGACGATGCCCATCTGATGCACGTAGGAGCCGGGTTTGGTGTGATACTGAGCGTTGAAGGCACCGACGACGCAGGAGACCGGCTCGGCCAGTGAGCCCATGTAGAAGTTGTCGGCTTTATACTCAAGCAGGCAGTCCATTTCCATGACTTCGTTGGGAATAATGGCGTAGGTTGCGTTGCCGCCGGTGTACTTGTAGGAGTAGCCGGGAGCCCAGAGCGTACCCTCATAGTTGAGCGAAGGCTGAATGGCAAACTTGTCGCCAGCCTTGAACTTGTCGGCCCACTTGGAGCCAACCTGCTCAATTACACCACAAAATTCGTGACCGACAATGATCGGATCCTTGGTCAGATCGTGGCGGATGCGCTTGTGCTTGGCACCCTGCAGAGCCAGCTTGTGGCTGGACATGCAGATCGAATCGGAAACTATGCGGACGAGAATCTCATCGTCGCGGATTGGGGGCAACTCGAACTCATCCAGTCGGAGATCGTTGACTCCATGCAGACGTACGGCTTTAATTTTCATTTTCAACTCCTGAAGGGCGATTAAATCAACATGAAAACGCGCCACACTCTAGCACAACCTGCAGGCAATGTCGATTTGTAAAAGAGTCCTTGAGCAGCGGCGTAGGGCTGTTTCATCTGTTTTAGGCAGAATGGAATTGTTTGGTCGTGGTGACG
>CAZMGQ010000045.1:0-10483 GCA_964565855.1 uncultured Lentisphaerales bacterium
TGGCAGTGCGCATCTCCCTGTCGGTCGCAACCTCACCATCGATCAGTAGAAGTCCATCTGCCAAGTCCGAAGGACTGGCGGTCAATTCCTGTTCACGGGCAATGTCTCCCAACCGGCGACGTTCAGTAATGACAATGTCGGGCTCATGACAGAGGACTTTTAGCAGTTGCGTTGTCATGACAGAATCAAACTGTTTCTCTACATCCGAAAGCGGCACTGCTGTGGGCAACAATGAACATGTGAAGCGCAGTATTGAAACAGTGGTTTGTTGTGCCGGATCCAGATGCAGTTTGGGCAGCATTTTGCGAAGTTCGGAAACGATCTCTGCCTGTGAAATATCTTTAACAGGAAAAGTTTGAAACCCGGCAATACAGCCGTGATGTGTTTCGGCAAGACGCAGATGGAGTTCTCCCTGTGCGACGTGGTGGCTGAAAAATATCAAACCATCGGCACGCAGAATTTGACCCAATTGCACCCGGGCAGCACTGTCGTTGAAACCGGTTGCGGTTAATTTCTGCTCGGTCAGAACTTTTTCTATTTCAGCGCGTTCGACGGTTTCCAGATCGGATTGAGCGGCAAGTTCGGCAGCGAGCAGGTCAGCGAAAATGTAGCTGTCATGCAGCGGTTGCTCTGCCAGGATAGCCAGACGAGCCGGTACGATGGCTGGTTCAGCCATGACAGCAGCCGTCAAAACGATGAAAATAAAAGCCAGGGTGTTTGAGTGAATGGTTTTCATTATTCGTCAAGCTCCCAGATATCAAGTTCGCTGATGAAAGCTCTGGTGCGGCAGACTTTGATCATGAATACGGGCCGTTGGGCGGGGTGGTCGAGCGGGACAACGGCGAGGCGCTGGTGGTTGAGAAAGATTTCGCCGATCTGGTCGTACTGGATCAGGTGGAGAGTGTGCTCGCCTTTGTAGAAGTTTCTGTCGCTCCAGGTGGTGAGTGTGGTGTTGTTGGCGGCGATGCCGACTTCCAGGGCTGTTTCATCGCTGTATGAACTGCTGTAGAGGACAAGTTGGCGGCCGAGCGGGGCCGGCGGGTCTTCAATGGAGTTGGCGTAATGGTGTTCGGTTGGCTCGTTGGTCAGAGCAATGACGAGATAGTTGTCGCCGGGATAACGGGAGCCGGCCGAGAAAACCATACGCATGGCAACCCGGGGAGATTTGGAACGGGTGCCAAGGACGATGTAGGCGGGCTCACGGGAGTGATTCAGTGATTTTCCCAAGCTGAAGACGCGCCGTTCCCGCATGGCATCCATAACGTCATCACTGGTGGCGAGAGGAAGAGCGAAGCGCTGCAGCGTGGAGTTGAGGTGGCGGGCTGTGAGGCGGTTGAGCCGGGTGCTGGGATGAGGTGCATCCTGCAGCAGTTCCCATTGGAAGGAACGCAGAGGTGCCGGCGGTCTGGAGGCTGGTGTCTGCGAAGCAAAGGTTGCGTTGGCGAGATCGTTGCGCAGGGATCGTCTCGGTGTGAGGATGGTTTCCACGGGCTGTGATTGCAGACGCAGCGCGGTCAGTGCATCGCTCTCAGCAGGAGGGGGAATACCGGGGAATTTTACGGCAATATCGCGCGAGATATCGGCGCTGCGCTGATTGCTGATTGGCTTCGAGGCGGTGGGACTGCCGGACATCAGAAAAACAGGGCCGGAAAAACGTCCGGCGTGGAGACGCATATCGGCCATGGCCCAGGTGCAGACAAGCTGGTCTTCGAACGGATCGTGGGCGAGTGAGGTGAGTCCGCTCAAAGCGGCGGCTGGCACCTGCCACTCTTCCCAGTCGGCGCCCGGGCTGTCAAGCTCCAACCCCAGCAGGGCAAGAGTCGGTTTGCCGGAGTAATACTGGTCAACATTTCCCAGGGCGCACCAGAGGCGCTGGCCGACAACAGCAGTGGTGACAGAAATTATTCTGTAGTGGTTGTGAGGGATCACAGTCGGACGATTCCATTGATGGAGGTCGAGGGAGGTCATGTGAAATACGGCTTGCGTACCTCTGATCGTCCCTGGGTTATGCAGGATACCGCGCAGATGATCAGGTATGACGCCGTGATTGTAGAGACCGTCCCAGACGAGATGAAAAAGGCCGGTTTCGTCCTGCGTCAGGCTGATCAGGGAAACGGTTGCGATCAGGGGCAAGCGCCGGGGGGGCGACCAGTCGGTCAGGTCGCGGCTGGTGCGCCATTCGAGGTGGGAGGGGTCTTCCTCTCCCGGCACGGTGGCAACGACAAAGGTGCCATCCTGCGCCTGGATGAAGGCGAGATCGGCGTAATGTTCGTCGCTGACCAGCAGAGGGTGACTCCAATGTTTGAGGTCGTGCGAAGTGGTTGCATAGAGGCTGAGCGAACGCTGGTTGCCACGGTCGGAGAGGAAGAGGAGAGCATAGGTGCCGTCGGCGGCACAGAGCAGGCGCGGGTTGAGTTCGACATGGGCGGAATTGATCGGGGCAGGCAGGTTCAGAGGAGGTGTCCAGTCCGTGCCGTTGACACTGGTCGAGAGCCAGAGGTCGTCGAGGTGTGACCAGACGACAGCCCGTTTTCCGGAAATGGTATTGGCGGCGAAAGTGGGGGCTCCATCGCGCCAGTTTTGCAGACGACGCGGACTGTGTTTGTAGGTGGGGTAGTCGGGGGCGAGACCGACCGGATCATGCCAGCCTTGCTCCCGGCTGGTTTCGTGGAGTTTAAGGCTCAGATCGAGGGGGGTATATTGTCCCGGCAGAACCTCAAAAGTCATTTCGAGGGGTTCGAAGCCCCAGTCTTTATTCTTGTGCATGCTGGCGATTGTCAGGGTATGGGAACCGGGTGCCAGGTTGCCGATCACGCCATTGCGGCTGCGGGCGTAAGTGCCATCTACGAGGGCCCTGAAGTCCATGCCATTGCTCACCCGCAACTCGATGCCGCCGGCCTCCGGATGCAGCGGCTCAAATTCGGCATCGACTCGCCAACCATCGAAACTGCCGTCGTGCCGCGGCAGGATGCCGGGATTGCCGTTGTTGCCGTCGTACTCGGGACGCAAGTACAACCAGGTGGCATTGGGGGGTAGTTCGACATCAAAAATGTAGCGTTTGCCGGGAGTTTGATCTTTGTCGTCAGTCCAGCAGGCTTCTATATCGACGTAGCGGTAGCGGCGAATCTGGAGGCGACAGACACTGCGATACTTCGCATCGTTGGTGCGCATGACTTCGGCCTTGAGGGACTTGAAACGATAGCCCTCGGGTGCGAGAATGCGGTGGTTGGTGCCGAACTTGTAGGCGTTGCTGATCATGCCGGAGGAATCCAGGTCTTGACGAAAAAAAGGTTGTTCGAGAGTCAACTGGATGTCCTGATAGGGATCGACTGTGGAGCTGAGCCGGCTTCCACCGGCATCTTCGGAAAACATGGCGAGGTTGGCCAGGAGATCTCGCGCCTGTTCCTGCCAGGCCTGGTCGGCCCGGTTGGTGGAGGGATTGTCGATGAGATTTTGTGCCAGTACCTGATAGGCGTCTTCGTATTGCCCGAGATAGGCCAGGGCGCCCTGCTGGCGTTTGGCGAGCCAGTCCGAGAGGGGGGATTGAGAAAGATGGTCGATCTGGTTGTGAACCTTGACATCCTGCCAGTCTTCCTCGCGGAATCTACTGTAAAGGTCAAGCATTTCGCCGGGAGATTCGGAGAGGCGTTCGGCACTGTGGATCAGTTCCATGACAGCATCGCCGATACGGCTGTGACCGGGAAAGCGCTGCACAAACGCATTGTAGGCCGGGCGGGCGTGGTCGTAGTCGGTGCGGTAGTAGTACATGCGTGCAATCCAGTAGGCGGCATCGGCATAGTCGGGATCACGCTGGCGAGCCTGGCGGAAGCTGTACCAAGCGCGGAGGTAATCGCCCTGATCGAAGAAGTCGATTCCCTCGTAGAGGAGCTGGGCGGCGGTGATGGAGCTTGTCCACTGTGGCAGGGGCCAGGCGGCGACCTCGGCCGGGGTGGCATCGGTAAGCTGGCCGATCAGTTGGCGGGCGAGAGCCTTCTGGGCCTCGAAAGCGCCATCGAGCGGTGCCTTTTCTTCAAAGCGGGCGACGGGTGAACTGTCGCTCTGGCGCAGCAGCGTCGCCTGCAATGTGAGATTGTCGCCGTCGATGGTGTAGGAGCCGCGCAGAATCAGATCGACGACAAAGTAGCGACGCAGCTTGTCGGCTTCTCCGGCCGGCAGCTCAGGCAGCAGCTTTTTCTGCAGGTTGGCCTCCTGGAGCAGCATCTGCATCTGTTCGCGGTTCATGACTCGGACGGTGGGGAGGGTCGCGAGGTCGTTGATCAGGAGATCGGCCAATCCCTTGCGCAGCCAGGCATGGTCGGCGGTGGCCGCCCTGTCCGGGCTGAAGTTGTCAAAGTTGAGGATGGCGATGGAAGTTGTCTGCGGTTCAGCGATAACCCGCGGCATCACACCGAGGAACAGAGCCATGATGGCAGGCATCGCAGCGGTCAACGACAGAAAAGATTTTTTCATTATTCGACCTCCATGGCAGCCCAGCAGTCTCTCAGGCGTTGGCGGACATCTCCGTTGGCAGGAGGTTGAGGAGCGAGCATCAGATAGCGGTCGTATTCGATAATCGCATGCTCCAGCTCGTTGAGAGCCTGGTAGGCGCGACCACTCCAGTAATGGAGGGAGGGGTTGCCGAGGTTGAGTTCGTCGCTGATGGCCAATTGCATGATGGCGTGGTCGTAATTGCCGGCATGAAAACTGTTGAGGCCGCGCAGATAATGGGCGGCGGCGAGGGTCGCACGTTCCAGTCGGGGGAGCGCCGCCTGGGCAGCCGGCAATTCGAGAGCCGTGGCAATCTGGTCTGCAATGCGGCTGGTCATTTCGGGGAGCTCGGACACCTTGCCGGAGGTTTTGAGCGAGTGCTGTACCGTCGCGGTTTTAACATCGACGAGATGCAGCACGGCCAGCAACTCTTCGCCTTCGGGCATCAGAGAGGCATTGAGCAGGTGTTCGGCTCCGATCAGGCGTCCGAGTTGCAGCCCCTGCTCGCGGGTGGCAGTGCTGGCCAGCGAAAGTTTGTATTCATCGAGAATCCGGTTGAGCTGCTCACGCTCTACCAGGCGGATCTGTTCGTGGCTCGAGAGCGAGAGCTGCAGGAGATCGCGCATGGCCTCGGCAACGCCCGTCCCGATGCGTCCGGCGGTGTCGTCCTGAAAATGTGCGACGAGCAGCGACGGCGGTGGCTGTGCCTCGTCTGCCGGCAGCAGGCGCACAGCTAGGAGAAACGCAACAATGGTTATCCGCGGAAAATGGAAGTATGAGCGGACTCTGCGGCAGGCGGATTGATGTCGGTCGCTATTCATGAGTTGCATTGCGGGTCTCCGGCTGGTGCTGCGGTTTGAAGCAGAAGGTACTCGGTGCCGTTGTCGGTCAGGCGTGCTGCGGCACGGACTTCGCCGAATCTGAGCACTTCACTGGTGGTCGTGGCACGAAACTCGGGGATGGCCAGGTCGAGCTGGCTTTCGACAAATATCTGGCTGTCGTTGAGCAGGTGCATCCAGAGCTGGATACTTGTGTCGCGGCTGGAGTCCGGCGTGATCTCAAGATATTCATCGCCACAGGCGACAATGTCCGAAGACCAGAGGCGCTGCCACTTGTTATCGTGACGGCTGCGCGAGACCAGCGTCAGGCGCAGTGTGAGGGCTGCACCTTCGGGCGGTGTCGTACCGATGCCGAGTTCGGTTGTGTTGCCGCTCTGGGAAAGCCAGTGCAACTGCGAGCCAAAGAGAGCTTCAGCCTCTTGAAAAAGGCGGCTCAGTCGCTGATGTTCGCGGTCAAAGTCCTTTTGTTCGCTGGCCAGAAGCGTTTCGAGACTTGCGGCAGGGCTGACAGGTAGTTGGCGCAGGACGGCAATCGTGACGACAGAGGCGGCAACAGCCGCTGCCAGACCGGCCCAGAGGAGGTGGTGACGACGGATGGCGGGAGTGGTGGTATCGGGCCGGGCTTTCCGGGCGGAAATAATGGCGGCTGCCAGTCGGGACGTGTGTTCGGGTGTGGCTCGCCGACTGTCGGCCCATTGGCACAGTTTGTTGTCGAGATTATGGTTCATAGAACACCTTGATTGCTTAGAATGGTGCGCAGGCGTTGTCTCGCACGATGCAGGCGCCAGCGCAGGGTGGAAGGGTTGCAACGGGCAATTTGGGCGGCGGTATCACAGTCGTACCCTTCGATGGCGACGAGCACCAGGGCGGTACGTTGGGCGAAGGGCAATTCGAGCATGGCCCGACTGATCTGGTCGGTCAGCTCCACGTACGTGCAACTGTCGGGGGGTGAATTGTAATCGGCAGACGGATAATCAGTTGCAGCAGAGCTGCTCTGATGGAGAACCCGGTAGCGTCGGTTTTTGCGATTGTGATTTCTGGCAGTGTTGATGGCGATACGGTAGAGCCAGGTCGAGAAGGCGGCCTGGTGACGAAAGCTGGACAGACCCTGCAAGGCGTTGAGGAGTGTGGCCTGGGTGACTTCGTCGGCATCGGCATGGTTGACCAGCAGTGGGAAGACGACCGCCCACACTCTGGGGGTGTGTCGTTCGACCAGGGTGGCGGTTGCGACCGGGCAGCTTGTCCTGTTGATCAGTTGCACCAGTTCAGCATCTGTTGGGGAGCTGTTACTCACACTGAATGTCCTTTTGCCGAATTTACATTATGCACCTTTTCATGAGAGTACGACACCCCGCCGCACAAATTTGTTTGAAGTATATTGTAAATTTTATTTTTTGTGCGTTAAACCAGCAAAATGCACTGTCCGTATATCCGTAATCTGGTAAAGACAATGCCAGATTACGGATGCTGTGGCAGAGTCCGGACTCTGCCACAACTTTCAACCAGAGGTTGACTTGAAAAAAGGGTCACATGGAGTCCAGTGCTCCCGACTGATGCGGCGCGCCCACCTCCGCACAAGACCAGCGTGACAGACCACGGTGAGCGTTGCCTTGCCTCTGGCGGCATTCTCTTTTCGTATTTTCATGCCTTCGTGTGAGATAATGTCACACGGCGTTTTCCGAGTTTCGGGTTGCGGGGCGGGGATGGACATGGCATACTTTCCCCTTTTATGATTTCGATCGGCCGAGAGTCTGAATAACGGATGCTGCCATGTTCTCTGAAAACCCTGTTCAAGCCATAATTTTTGATATGGATGGTGTCTTGTGCGACAGTGAACCATTCATCTGCGAGGCTGCTATCCGCATGTTGGCCGAGGACTATGGCGTGACGGCCGTAGCGGCGGACTTTGCCCCTTTTGTGGGGATGGGCGAGAACCGCTTTATCGGCGGGGTGGCGGAAAAGCATGGGGCGGAGATCGAGATCGAGTCGGCCAAGGCGCGGACTTATGCACTTTATCTGGAGCTGATCCGGGGACGCCTGCAGCCGTTGCCGGGTGTGCATGCCTTTATTGAACAGGCGCGGGCGCGGGGTTGGAAACTGGCTGTGGCCAGCAGTGCAGATGATGTGAAGGTGACGGGAAATCTGGCCGAAATCGGGCTGCCACCGTCGGTTTTTGACGCAGTGGTGAATGGTCTGGATGTCGAACGCCGCAAGCCTGCGCCGGATATCTTTAATCTGGCGGCTGAGCTGATCGGGGTTGACCCATGCCGTGCCGTGGTGGTGGAAGATGCGCCGGCGGGTGTCGAGGCGGCGGTGGCGGCGGGTGCGTATCCGCTGGGGATTACGAGCAGCTTTGCGGCCGAGAAGCTGCAGGCGGTGGGAGCACGCTGGATTGCGGCGGACCTGGCGGAGGCGATGAGTCTGATGCCGCTCTGGGCGGGAGAACGGCCATGATTGATTTTGAAAAACTGCTCAACGAAGCACAACTCGAGGCGGCGACGGCACCCGATGGTCCGCTGCTGGTGCTGGCGGCAGCCGGTACGGGGAAGACACGGACGCTGGTTTATCGTGTGGCCCATCTGGTGGAAAAGGGCGTGGAGCCGCACCGGATTCTGCTGCTGACCTTTACCAACCGGGCGGCAAAGGAGATGCTCGAACGAGCGCGCGAGGTGGCCGGCGAGCGGGTGAGCCAGGTCTGGGGCGGAACCTTTCACCATGTGGCCAACAAAATCCTGCGACGTCATGCCCCACGGCTGGGATACCCGCACGACTTTCAGATACTCGACAGTGACGACCAGCGTTCGCTGGTGAGTCAGATCATGAAAGAGCGCAAGCTGACGGCCAAGGACTTCATGCGGCGTGAGGTGTTGCTGAGCTTCTTCAGCGGTGCGCGTAACCGCAAACAGTATCTGGATGACTTTCTCGAAACCAAGCTCGATCAGTTTGAGGTAAACCCGAACGATATTCTGGCGGTGTACGACGACTACGAGGCGCGCAAGTTCAAGCTGCAGTCGATGGATTTCGACGATCTGCTGATCAACGTGCTGCGTCTGCTGAACGAGCATGAGGACGTGCTGCGGCAGTATCAGGAGCTTTTCCGGCATGTGCTGGTGGATGAGTATCAGGACACCAATATTCTGCAGGCCGAGATGGTCGAACTGCTGGCGGGAGGCACGGGCAACCTCTCGGTGGTGGGGGATGACTTTCAGTGCATCTATACCTGGCGCGGGGCTGATTTCCGCAACATTATGGATTTTCCGCAGCGACACCCCGAAACCAGAATTGTAAAGCTGGAGCACAACTACCGGTCGGTGCCGGGGGTGCTCGATATCGCCAATGCCTGTATTGCGGGCAACCCGCAGCAGTTTCAGAAGACGCTGCGTCCGACGCGTGAGGCTGCGTCCAGACCACCGCGTTTTATCAGTGTCTACGATGGCGAAGAACAGACCGAGACGATCCTCGACCTGATCCGGCTGTATCGCCGCCAGGGCTACCAGTATAGTGATATGGCCGTGCTTTACCGGGCACACTTCCACTCGATCGAGCTGCAGGTACGGCTGATGCGCAGCCGGATGCCGTTTACAATTACCTCGGGGATTGGTGTCTTCGAACAGGCCCATGTCAAGGACGTGCTCTGCCTTTTGCGGCTGGCCGAAAACCCCGAAGATCGGCTGGCTTTCGACCGGGTGCTGGATCTGCTCAAGGGAGCCGGACCGAGTACAATCGGCAAGCTGTGGCTCAAGATCGGCGAGAGCTTTGATGCCACCGATGCCGCAGAGCGCGACCAGCTCCGTCAGGCCCTGTCGCCCAGGCTGCGCGAACAGTGGGAGCCGATTCACCACCTGCTGATCTCCTACCACGAAGATCAGCCGCGCATGACGGCAGATGAGTTCATGAGCCGTTTTTTGAACGAGTTTTATCGCGACTATCTCCACCGGACCTACGAGCGTCCCGAAGAGCGTGAAGAAGACCTCGGTGAGCTGGCAAAGATGATCAACCGTTCCCCCGACATGCGAACCTTCCTCTCGGAAGTAGCCCTGCTGACGAATGTCGATCATATCTACGAACAGAAGCGGGAGCAGGGCGATCCTCACGACAAGCTCACCATGAGTACGGTGCACCAGGCCAAGGGACTTGAGTGGCCGATTGTTTTCATTCCCTGGGCGGTGGAGGGGATGTTTCCCTCGAGTCGCTCGCTGGCCGAAGACGACGGTGGGGGGAGCGAGGCCGAGGAGCGACGTTTGTTTTATGTGGCTGTGACACGTGCCAGGGATGACCTGGTGGTGCTCTCACCACGGTTGCGCATGATGCGCGATGGCGGGATTTTTTCATGCAGCCCTTCGCGGTTTGTCAAAGAAATCCCGCCGGATCTCATTAGCGAAATCATCAGTTAGAGAAATCAAAAGAGAAGGACGGAGAAAGCAGAATGGGTCAGAACAGCAGCATCAGGATTTCCAGAGCGGAGTTTGGCGGTAATGTGGTTATGCTGGGGTGTGGCAGTATCGGACAGGCAGTGCTGCCGATTATCGGGCGTCACCTCGAAGACGTTTATTCACGACTGACGGTGCTGGCAGCCAACGAAGCGGGGCGCAAAGTCGCCGAGAAATGCGGCGCCAAGTTCATCCACTGCAACCTGACGCCCGGCAACTACCGGACGACGCTCAAAAACTACATCCGCGAGGGTGACCTGCTGCTGAATCTCTCGATCGATATCTCCAGTATCGACCTGATTCGTTTCTGTGCCGATCGCGGGGTGCTGTATGTGGACTCTTCGATCGAGCCCTGGCCCGATGTGTTCGACAACCCGATGCTCTCGCTCTTTCAGCGGACCAACTTCGCCATCCGGGCCAAGATCCTCGACCTGGCGGAGGAGCTGGGGGCCGAAGGTCCGACAGCGGTGGTTGACCATGGTGCCAACCCCGGCATTGTAACGCATTTTGTGAAAAAAGCCCTGGTGGATCTCGACCGAACCATCCGTAACGGCAGCAGCGTGCCCGCAACGCGTGAGGAGTGGGCCAAGCTGGCAGAGGAGCTGAACATCACGACGATTCAGATTTCGGAACGTGATACCCAGGCCTGTGCCCGGCCGAAGAGCCGCGATGAGTTTGTCAACACCTGGTCGGTCGATGGTTTTATCGACGAGCTGATGCAGCCGG
>CAZMGQ010000046.1:0-10438 GCA_964565855.1 uncultured Lentisphaerales bacterium
AAAAGTTTCAATCATTTTGGAGCGACGGGTCGGCGACCACGTAGCAACGCGCACTTTCATGGATATCTGTTTCTCCTTACGGCTCTTATTATGCCACCGGCCAGCCATACTGGGCAACCCCGAATTTAGTCTTGCACACGTTCAGCTACCGTTCTTTCACGCTGGGAGTCTTCCACTATTGTTGCAATGTTTTGCTCAAGCTACCGATAGAGGCTGTGGAGTCCGGGCACTGCTACCTGCTCCATTCATCGGCCAGAGCCTCGGCCTGTTCAAGAACACGGGCTACCGCCGCATCCTGCCCTGCGGGTGGATACTTGTATTTGCGCAGCAGTCTTTTGATGATAATCCGGATTCTGGCCCTGACCGTGGCACGCACCTGCCAATCAACCGTCGTACTTTGCCGCAACCGCTGTGTCAGCTCTACTGCAAGCTGTTTCAGCGTCACATCACCCATTTCCCTTAGAACTTCAGGCCGCTCTGCAAGTGCGTCATAAAAGGCAATCTCATCGGCATTTAATCCCAGCTCTGTGTTGCGGTTCAGGGCATCCCTGAAATCACCCGCCATTTTTATCAGCTCTTCGATTACCTGAGCAGTCTCAATCGAGCGGTTATGATATTTGCGCAGCGATTCCAGTAAACGGTCGCCAAACTTCTTCTGGAGAACCACATTGGTTCGCGTATGTGCCTTGATTTCGTCGCGCAACAGTTTTTCCAGCAACTCGACCGCCAGGTTCTTGTGCGGCATGCTGCGAACCTCTTCCATAAAATCATCCGACAGCAGGCTTATATTGGGTTTGCCAAGTCCTGCGAGGGTGAAGATATCGTCCACACCTTCCGAGACGATGGCATTGTCCAGAATTTGCCGCAAAACCGAGTGTTTTTCCGCTTCGGTCAGCTTTTTATCGACGGTCGTATGTTTGATGATGACACCTCTGACCGCACAGAAAAAAGCGATTTCTTCACGCAGATCCTCTGCCTCGTCCAGCGTACCACAGAGTGCGAATGCGCGGGTGATTGCTGTAATCAGATCGAGAAAACGCTTCTTGCCGTCAGTCAGGCCCAGAATATGGTTTGCCGCCGGAGCCAGCAGTCCCAGCGGATTTACTGTATAGCCAGAATAGTCAAACCGGTGGAACAGCCCTCTGCATACATCCATTTTTTCGAGCAGTACTTCCAGAAATTCTTCAACATCACGGCTGGGTTGTCCACGCCCCTTGGAGTCGGTATAGCTTTGCAGTGCCGCTTTGAGGTCATTCGCTATGCCGATATAGTCAACCACCAGGCCGCCGGGCTTGTTCTTGAAGACCCGGTTCACCCTGGCGATGGCCTGCATCAGAGTATGTCCCCGCATAGGCTTGTCGATATACATTGTGTGGCAACAGGGAACATCAAAGCCAGTCAGCCACATATCACGTACAATGACCAACTGCAGTGGGTCATCCGGGTTTTTGAAACGTCGCTCGATAATTTTTTTCTCGTGCCGGCTGGTCACATGCGGCTGCAACAATTCAATGTCAGCCGCACTGCCTGTCATTACGACCTTGATGGCACCTTTGTTGATATCCGCGGAATGCCATTCAGGACGTATTGCCACGATGGCATCATAGAGCCTGGCACAAATTTCGCGACTCATGCCTACAATCATGGCCTTGCCTTCGATCACCGATATACGTGCCTCGAAGTGTTTCACCAGGTCAGCAGCCACTTCCCTGACCCGCTCTTTGGCCCCGACAAGCTTCTCCAGCGCAGTCCATACCCCCTTGGTTTTTTCGCGCTGTTCTTCTTCTTCTCCCTCGATAACTTCCTCAACTGCGGTATTGAGCTGCTCAATCTCGCCTTTGTTGATATCCAGTTTGGCCAGGCGGCTTTCGTAAAAAATCTCTACGGTTGCACCATCATCCACCGCATCCTGAATGTCATATATACTGATGTAATCGCCAAAAATCGCCCTCGTATCCCGGTCGTCCTGTTCGATTGGGGTTCCGGTAAACCCGATAAACGAAGCATTGGGCAAGGAGTCGCGCAAATACTTGGCAAAGCCATAGACATATCTGCCGGTACTGGTGTCCAGCCTGGCTTTGAGCCCATAGTGGCTACGATGAGCCTCGTCTGAAATCACTACGATGTTGCTGCGGTTGTTGATCGCAGCAACATCGTCCGCACCAGCGCTGTTTTCTTCGCTCTCCGGGAAAGGTGGCGAGGGATAAGGCAACTCAGAAGCTCGTGGCTGCAAAGAGGCAAATTTATGAATCGTCGTGAAGATAATTCCCCCCGCCTGCCGCGTTGCCAGCATTTCACGCAGCTCTTCCCGGCTTTCGGCCTGTTCCGGCGTTTGCCGCAGCAACTCTTCGGCAGCGCAAAAGGTTTCATAGAGCTGACCATCAAGATCATTGCGGTCCGTGACCACAACGATGGTGGGGTTCTTCATTTCGGGTTGCTGAATCAGTTTGCCGGCATAGCAGACCATCGAAAGGCTTTTGCCTGAGCCTTGCGTGTGCCAGACCACCCCGGCTTTGCGTGACCCCGGCAGCACTTCGCGACCGTATGTCACCCGCGGCTCCAGGGAAGGGTAAGTGACAACATCCCTCGCAGCAATCAGCGTCACCATCACAGCCTCACGCACGGCATGGAACTGGTGATAAGCCGCAATCTTTTTGGTCAGCCCTTCGCTTGCCTGTTCAAAAATAATGAAGTTCTGCAGGTAGTCCAGCAAAAGGTTCTGCTTGAAAAAGCCACGTATCAGCGTTTCGGCCTCAAACTCCAACTGCCGTTTGTCCGCCTCGTTATTTACCGTACGCCAGGGCATAAAACGCTCCTGCGCCGCCGGGAGCGACCCGACTCTGGCCATCAACCCATCGCTGATAATCAGTGCTTCGTTGTAATTAAAAAGGTCGGGAATCTCGAGCCTGTAGGTTTGCAACTGCTGCCAGGCTGCCCAGATATCAGTCTGTTCGTCGGCCGGGTTTTTCAGCTCGATTACCGCCAGCGGCAGACCGTTCACAAAAACCACAATGTCTGGCCGCCGGGTTTTATCAGGCCCTTTCACCGCAAACTGGTTGACCACCAGAAAATCATTATTATCCGGGTCGGCAAAGTCTATCAGCCGCAAGTCCTCATACAGCAGCTTGTCTCCTTCCCGCCAGTTGATCCTGATACCGTCCACCAGCATTCTGTGAAACTCCCGATTGCGCTGCATGGCAACCGGGCTATCCAGTCGGGTCACATGCCGGACAGCCTCACCCAATGCGGCAGCCGGCACACCCGGATTCAGGCGCACCAGAGTCTGCTTAAGCCGCTCTGTTAGCACCACCTCACGATAGCTCGTGCGCTCGGGGGCAGAGCCGTCATGGGCCAGGTCCGGCCCAAACGCCACCTGCCATCCGATCTCCCGAAACCAGGCGAGACACTGCTCCTCAAGTTGGCTTTCTGTAATCATATAACCTTTGCTACTTAAACCACGCCTACTTGACCACTCAACAACTCTGGCAACAAAGTGTCGCGCTGATTTGCAAGAATTTGGGACTGTAAACGATGTTCTTCTGCGAGCTGAAACAACCCTCCACACATGTTGTGAAAAATGTCCAATATTTTTGAACTGTTGGGAACTAAAGCTCTAAGGCTTCCAATGTCTTCTGGACGAACAGCCGGATATGCCCCGCCGTCCGCAATCTGACCGAGGTATTGAAATACTCTTTCTTGGGTCACAGCCAAGTAAATAAAAGACCATGGAATACTATGTGGAGTTATGGTTACAAAGCCAGTTGATACAATCCTGTGTGCAGGTGGATTCAGTGACAAAAAGTAGCTACCACGATCCGGTCGTACAGTTGACAAGACGGAATCGCCATGACGTAATCTTCTGCGTGCCCGACTGGGCTCTTTCCCTCGTTGATATATTTCGGACTCAATAATATCACCCTGGTGAACTTTGGATATTTCAATATATTCCAGTTCATCAATAGTGTCTTTTTTACCAAGAGTCCATCCATTAAGTTCACAAACCTCCCCAACCTGTTTTACCTCCCACCCTTTTGGAATCTTGCCAAGTTCGGAGTCAACAAATGAGTCGGGGAAGAGGCTGTCATGCTCTGCGTACTTCTGGTTTAAGTTCGCGTCCAGGGTGTTCTTGGCACGGGCAATATTCCGATGTACAGGGTCAAAGTCAACAAACCAGCTCTTGAAAAGTGCTCGAGCGATCTCCTCCAACGTCTCGTTCATTTGACGGTTCAGTTCAATTTTGTCGTCCAAAGTGCCCAGAATGTGGGCGATTGTTTTTTGATAAGGTAGTGGAGGAAGCGATGCTTTGTAAGCTAGTATCCTGCTTGGTGATGTATGCTTAACAGTAGTGCCTGTTGCACTGGCTAAAACTTCATTTCGATAAGGGCTTGTACATAACAAATAAAATAAAAACCTACTGTCTATTTTGTTCCTTTGTTTTATTAGAACCTTGCCAAGCCGCTGGTTATGAAGAAAACGAATATTGTTTGCATTGGGAACTATTGCGGGATAGCCCAATGTATCAGAAAACTTGCTTAGATCTGTCATTGTAATTAACAGATCTCCTTCGTCCAAAATGTATTCCTTCGGATAGTCACCATTGTAGTACTTGAACTTGTCTGCTTTAAAGCCTCCACCTATTTTAAAATTGCCTGGAGTTAACAGAATGTCCCCCGGCGGCTCGTTGTGAATGTTTTTTCCGGGGAAAGCAAAGCCATGCTTAATGTCTATTATTTCACCCAGAACCGCTGTCTTCCACTCACGCACTACTCTCTCCTTTCAGGCTGGGTGTCATTGCTTTTACTTCTTCCGCTACAGTTGGTTCTGAGCTAGCTGTCGCCAGCGCCTGCACAAATAGTACGTATTCACTCTGTACATCAAAGGCGAGGGTTTTACCTGCTGCGAGAGCGGCGAGATGGGCTTCCTTGAGCGTGGCAACATCTACGCCCCAGCGCCGGCCGAATGGTGTCTCGGCTCCGTCGGTGGCATCGAAAGGTTTTTTTACTATCCGGATAGCGCCCTCATCGTATCGTGTTCCGGGTTCCTGTATTGTACTTTCCTGTTTATTGTTTTCTGTCTGCTTTGTTACTTCGCTTAGCTCTGCCTCGATCTGTTCGACAGTGGGAAGAGCCGATTGTATTTCCTCTGGCAGAGCGCGGGTTAGTTCGTAGGTGGAAATACCGATGGGTTTGTCTATGCCGGCAAAGCTGTATTCAGCCAGCAGACGGCTCCGTTCCTGACAGAGAATCAAGCCGATGGTGGGGTTATCAGTGGCTTGCTTCAGTTGGTCGTTGATCACATTGCAGTAGAAGTTGAGTTTGCCGGCATATTCCGGCTTGAACTTGCCTTTTTTAAGCTCGATTACCACAAAGGCCCGCAAGCGCAGATGGTAGAAGAGGAGATCAATGTAGAAATCCTCATCACCCACCTCAACTTTATGCTGACGTCCGACAAAGGCGAAGCCCTGTCCCAGTTCGAGCAGAAAGTGCTCCAGATGACGCACCAGTTCGGTTTCCAGCTCGCGCTCGTGGAACGGTTCGGTCAAGGTCAGGAAATCGAAGATATAGGGGTCCTTAAGTGTCTGCTGTACCAGATCGGATTGATGCTCTGGCAGCGTCAAAGCGAAGTTGGACTGTGCTTTGCCATATCTGGCGTGGGCCTGGGTGGAGATTTGCATGGAGAGAACATTGCGGCTCCAGCCATTTGCTATCGTCTGCTCCATATACCAGCAGCGGGTGGCAAGGTCTTTAACCTTCTCCATGAGAGTGATGTGATGTGCCCAGGGTATCTGCCAGAGTAGGGAGTCGGATAATTTTGCCGCAGTCTGCTGCAAAATTGGGATTCCGTCCAATTGTGCAACAGGTTGTTGCACTTTTACAACTGCTTCACTATCAGGCAGTTGAGTGTTTTTTGAAGTTGTTTGCTCCAATTGTGCAGCAGGCTGCTGCACTTTTATAATTACCTCATCATCAGACGGTAATGCGTTTACTGGAGGTGCCTGCTGCAATTTTGCAACAGGCTGTTGCAAAATTGTAACTACCTCACGATCAGATGGTTGCGATCCCTCAAGGTTTATACCTTCCAATTTTGCCACCACTTGTGGCAAAACTGCAGGCGGATTCGGATACTCGCGGTGGAATGCAAGCATGTACTTGATATTTCGCTCGGAAAAGCCCTTCAACTCCGGCAGCTCATTCTTCAGCTCTACTGCCAATCGTGGAATTACGCCTGTGCCCCAGCCTTCCTGCTGCTGGCGGGCATTTATAATACGCCCGATATCCCAGTAAAGCCGGACAAGCTCGCTGTTGACCGCCAACATGGCGCGTGTCTGTGCAGTTTGAATGCAGGCTTTGATATCGGCTAGCAATAAACTGAAGTCGTCCGGGAGTGATGTTTTGTGAGGTTGCTTATTTGTCATAACCAAGCCCCTCCAGGTTGGACCAGATGAGTCTGGTGAGTTCCTCGGATTGTGCGGTTTGTTCGCGCAGCGTGGCTACCAGCCGCTCCATTTTCTCTTCGAAAGGTTCTCCATCGTCCTCGGGTGCTTCGACACCAACATAACGACCGGGTGTGAGCACATGGTCGTGCCTGGCGACTTCGGCGAGCGAAGCCGATTTGCAGAAACCTGAAACATCCTGATAGCCATCTCCCTGTTGCCACTTGTGGAATGTGCTGCTGATCTGTTCCATGTCGTCGCTGGAGAAATCGCGCAAGACACGGTCTTTCATATAGCCCAGGTTGCGTGCGTCGATGAAGAGAATCTCTCCGGAACGGTCTCGTTGTGGCGTATAACCGGACGATGCTTCCCTGCCTTTTTTGTTTTTGGTCAGAAACCAAACACAGGCAGGAATCTGGGTGTTGGTAAACAACTGCCCCGGAAGGGCCAGGATACATTCAACAAGGTCGGCTTCCACAAGTGCTCTGCGAATCTCCCCCTCGCCTCTGGCGTTGGAAGACATCGAGCCGTTGGCAAGCAGCAGTGCCATGGAGCCGGCAGGTGCCAGGTGATAGAGCATGTGCTGCAACCAGGCGAAGTTGGCGTTGCTTCTGGGAGGCACGCCATATACCCAGCGGGGATCGCCCTCCAGCTTGCCATTCCACCACTCGCTGATATTGAAAGGCGGATTGGCCATGACATAATCGGCGCGAAGATCGGGATGCTGGTTGTTGGTAAAAGTGTCGGCCGGCTCTTTGCCGAAATTGAAATCGAGGCCGCGGATCGCCATATTCATGGCCGCCAGACGCCAGGTAGTAGGGTTGCTCTCCTGTCCGTAGATGGAGATTTGACCAACTTTGCCGCCGTGTGCCTCGACAAAGGCCTGATTCTGTACAAAAAAGCCACCGGAACCCATCGCAGGGTCGTAAATCTTGCCCGAGAAGGGTCGCAGCATATTGACGATCAGGGAGACGATCGACTTGGGGGTATAGTATTGTCCGCCTTTCTTGCCTTCGGCGAGAGCGAACTGTCCGAGAAAATACTCGTACACATGGCCGAGAATATCCTTTGCCTGAAGATTGGCATACTGAAAAGGAATTTCAGAAATAATTGTGTTGATCAGGTCAATCAGCTTTGCCGGCTCCAGTTGGAGCTGCATATAGCGGTTCTTTTCAATAATCCCCTTGAGTCGCGGATTCTCCTTCTCGACAGCTTCGAGCGCATCATCAACCAGCCGGGCGACGGAGCGAAAGACATACTTTTCCGATTGGCCGTTGGGAATTTCGATTTCCGTATCGGGTGCCAGGGCAGCGTTGTTCCGGATAAACTCCCAGCGTGCAATTTGCGGCACCCAGAAGATGTTTTTTTCCGTAAAGTAGTCGCGATCCTCCAGTTCGGCCTGAATAGCGGCGTTAAAGTCCTCATCCGAATCGTAGTCGTCGCGATTGAGATAGTATTCGCTGGCCGGATCACGGAAAAGCTGCTCGAGTTCTTCACGTCTCAAAGTAAAGGAGTCTGATACATATTTGAGAAAAATCAGCCCCAGAACAGCATGTTTATAGACTGCTGCATCCAGCGATGGAAGCAGTTTGCAGGCGGCTGTCCAGAGTTTTTTGTCCAGTTCTTCCAGAAATTGCTGTTCGCTTTGTGAGAATTGTGACATTGGCTAGCACTCTATTATCATTTTGACCCTGCACAGTACCCGTACATCAGCGTTTTCAAGGCCGTGCTGAAAGGTTACTCAATTCAACACAGTCTAAACTACGACAATCCGACTTCAGAAACAAGAACAATACGGGAACGACAGATGACAGAACTGTGGCAGTGTCCGGACTCTGCCACAGCCCGAGTCAGCCCTGTTGCAGGGCGGCCCATTCGGCGGCATCGAAGGCGGCCCGGCGGGAGGGGCAGTTTTCGCGCTGGCAGACGACGCAGGTGCGGAAGTCTTCGGAGGCGCGGAAAATGACGCAGGAAATGGTCTTGTTGGGGATCATCAGGCAGGAGTCGGTGAGCCGGACGCCCAACTTTTCTTCATAACCGGGCAGGAGGCCGAAGAGCTGCTGCTGCTGTTCGATCGGCCAGATGCTGGCATCGCCGGAGCCGGGACTCATCGAGGCAGTCAGTGCGAGCTGGTAGCGTCGGCGAATGTGGGAGGTCAGGGAAATGCGGGCGGCGTTGAGCAGGTCCATTTTGAGCAGGTCCCGGGCATATTCGAGCAAGGGGTCGCCCGCGGCGGGATTGGCCTGATCCATCTCGCTGCCGCAGGTGGCGACGGCCACGAAAACCCGTTGGACTTCGGCCAGCTTGCGGGCCAGGGCACGGCTGGTGAACCAGACATTGTCGATCTGGACGGCATCCGGTGCACGGTCGGTGATGTAGGTCTCGCGATAGGCCGCTTTGGGGCGACCCACCCGCTGTGCCAGTTCGACCAGCTCGCTGAACTCCGCCGTTTCTTCGGTTTCGGCCCCCAGATGCAGTTGCGTCAGCAGCCGTTGCACACTGAGGGAGAAGGGGATGTCGGTCAGGACAGTCATGGAGTTGCTGGGAAAAGAATTTCGGTCAGGCGGGCTTGATGGCTTCGGCACTGAATCCCAGAGCCAGCGCACAATGGAGACGGACGGCTGATTCGATAGCCTCGTCGGCAAAGTCGAACTTGGGATTGTGAAGCGGGATCATCGTTTTTTCGCCGGGACGTGCAACGCCGTGACGCCAGAGTACGGTCGGGGCATGTTGTCCGTAAAAGGCGAAGTCTTCGCCACCGAGACTGACGGGGATTTCTTCCTGCACATCGGGGCCGAGTTCGGCGCGAACTGTACGGTCAAAATAATCGACCAGTGCGGCATCGTTCGACAGCACCGGATAGCCGACCACAATTTTAACCTTGGCCCGGGCCCCGAGGGCGGCGGCTGTGCCGGTGGTGATTTCTTCGATCAGCTTCATTGCCTGTTCGCGGACGGCTGCATCGAGGGTGCGCAATGTTCCTTTAATGGAGACGGATTCCGGGATGACGTTGCGGGCTGTGCCGCCGGAAATCTGGGCTAGTGTCAGTACAGCGCTCTCGTAGGGCGGCAGCCGCCGCGAGACGATCGTCTGCAGGGCCGTGATGACATGTGCGGCGACCACGATGGGGTCGATGCCATGCTGCGGCTGGGCGGCATGTGTCCCCTGACCGATAATTTCAATATTGACCGAATCGGCCGAGGCCATCATGGGCCCCACCCGGGTGCCGACCTTGCCGATCGGCAAGCCGGGCCAGCCATGCAGGGCGAAGGCTGCCGCAACGGGCGGATCATCCATGGCACCTTCGTTACACATGATCTTTGCGCCACCGCCACCTTCTTCGGCGGGCTGGAAAAGAAAACGCACCGGACCGGGCAGCTTATCGACCATCTTTGCCAGCACCCGTACTGCGCCTACGAGGCAGGTCATGTGTCCGTCGTGGCCGCAGGCATGCATCACACCTTCGTTGCGCGAGGCATAGGGCAGGCCCGTCTCCTCCTTTATCGGCAGAGCATCCATATCGGCACGCAGCGCGACACAGGGCCCTTCGCGATCAGCCGCCAGGGTGGCGACAATGCCCGTCCCGGCGACACCGGTGCGGATATCAAGTCCCGGAATCTGCTGGAGTTCATTCAGCAGGTGGGCCGCCGTGGCCTCTTCCCGGAAGGAAAGCTCCGGATGGGCGTGCAGATGGTGGCGCAGCTCGATAAGTGAAGGCAGTTCCGGGCGGACAAGATCGGTGATGGAGGACATTCAGGAAACCTCAGTTTTTTCTGGTTGGGGAAGGGCACGGACTTCCCAGTTGTTGGTGTGTTTGGCGACCAGTTCGACGGCGGTATCGGCCGCCAGAAATTCGCCGGTGGAAACTATATCGAGCCGTTGGCCGGCAAACAGCCCGATGCCGCCGGGGCGACAGGGGCTGAGCGTGCGGCCGATCAGGCCGGGCTGGAGCGGGTCTTCGACCGTGGCGATTTGGGGGCGGACGCTCCCCGCGACAACCGTCTG
>CAZMGQ010000047.1:0-10390 GCA_964565855.1 uncultured Lentisphaerales bacterium
TCAACCACGATCGCCTCATGAGTCTTGTTGCTCGTGAGGTTCGCGACAAGCCCACACTTCGCCTTCTCGGTGCCTTCCTTAGAGCGCCCATACGTCAGCCGGAGGGAAGCCAGCACAAGCGATACAAGGGAACGCCACAAGGCAGCCCCCTCTCGCCTCTTCTGGCAAACATCTATCTCAATGAGCTTGATTGGGAACTGGAAAAGCGCGGCTTGTCATTCGTGCGTTACGCCGATGACGTCGCCATTTTCGTCTCAAGCGAAAGGGCAGCCATCCGAGTGCTTGAAAACGTCACAGAGTGGATTGAGAAGAAGCTCAAGATCCCCGTAAACACGGAGAAGAGCGGAACCAGCCACACAGACAAGGGAGCACTCCTCGGCTTTAGAGTCCATAGCGATGGTGAAATCGGGATCAGCCCGAAAGCCATCAAGAAGCTCAAAGAGAACGTCCGCAGACTCTGGAACGCCAGACAACCCCTGACTAGCGTCCAGATGCGGACAAACTGGCGCAGCTACATCATAGGCTGGTGGAACTACTTCAAAACAGCCAGCAGACTATGGGGCTTGAACGACTTGAACGGATGGATACGCCGACGCATACGGAGGTGCTTCTGGAAACGCTGGAAAACACCGGCGGGCAGAAAGAATGCACTGAAAAGACTTGGTGTCAACCACCGTGCACTCGGGATAGCCTACACCGGCCTCGGGGCATGGAGAGTCGCAAGGACTCGACAAATGCACCAAGCCCTTTCAAACAAAGTGTTGCGAAAACATGGAATCATTATACCGTGGGAATTTGCGAAGTAATACTTCGCCAGTGTTCAACCGCCGGATACGGAAAACCGTATGTCCGGTGGTGTGGAAGGGCGCGGGGCGAAATCCCCGTTGCCCCATCCGATCATTCTTCCGGCTGGTGCTTGTGGATAACTGTAGGACATAGATTCCTGTCTGTCCGGAAACAGGTGCCGGGACTGCACTTGGGACAGGCAAGAATGCCTATCCTACATTCTTCCCGGCTGGTGCTTGTGGATAGCTGTAGGACAGGCTGGAATGCCTGTTATACAATGAGAAAAGACCTGCAATCTTCGAGTTTTAGGCAGGATTTGGCTCATCAATTCTGCGGTTCGGGATAGCGGACGAGTTGGCCGGTTGAGCTGCGGAGGATGGTGTGGTCGTGCGAACGGCTGACGATGGATTCGGGCAGCAGCTCGATCTTGCCGCCTTCGGCGGTATCGACGGCAAAATGCGGGATACCGAGGCCACTCAGGCGTCCGCGCAGGGCTGCCATGATTTCAAGTCCGCGCGAGAGCGGCGTGCGGAAGTGTTCGGTGCCCTCTACGAGATCGCATTGGAAGAGGTAGTAGGGGCGCGCCCGTGACCGTAACAGGCCGCGACAGAGAGCTTCGATGATTTCGGCCGAGTCGTTGACGCCTCGCAGCAGCACGGTCTGGTTGGCAACCGGGATACCGCCATCGGCGAGGGCGTTGAGGGCATCGTTGGCGAGGGGTGAGAGTTCGGCCGGATGGTTGAAGTGGGTGCTGACAAAGAGCGGGGCGTACCTGCGCAGCATCGTAACCAGCTCCTTGTCGATTCGCATCGGCAGGGTCGCAGGCGTGCGGCTGGCGATCCGGATGATTTCAACCGAAGGCACCTGGCGGATGGGGGCGATGATCTTTTCGAGTAAATTCGTCTCCAGCATCAGCGGATCGCCACCCGAAATCAGGACGTCCTTCACTGCGGGGTGTTTCTGCAGATAAGCAACCCACTGAGGCAGATGCTGCAGCGGCCGGGCGGCACTGTCGCCGGCTCCGGCTACACGTTTGCGCATACAGTGGCGGCAATAGACCGCACAGGCAGAGCTGGCCAGTACCAGCGCCCGGTCGGGGTAGCGATGGATCAGACCCGGCACGGGCATGTGCTGTTCTTCGGTCAGGGGATCGTTGTTGAGCCAGTCGGGGTTGTGCAGCTCATCGCCACGGGGGACGAATTGTGCGAAGACTGGGTCAGCGAAGTCGGGCCGCCCGACCAGGCTGGCATAGTAGGGTGTGACCGCCAGCGGGAAGTGTCCGGCGGCGGCTGTACTCCCGGCAGGCCAGTCGACCGTGGGAAACCACTGTTTGAGCGTGGCTAGATCGCGGGCTGCATGGCGCAATTGCCATTGCCATTGCCAGTCCTGCGGATCGGGTGGGGTGGGGATCATATCGTGCGTCAGGCACCGAGAGTCTTTGCCATACGTTCAAGACGTTCGATGGTTTCCTGCAGCTCAATGCGACGCTTGCGCTGTTGTTCAACAACGGCCTCCGGAGCGTTATTGACAAAGCCGGGGTTGCCCAGCTTGGCCTCGACTCCCTTCAGGAAACCGCGTGCCTTGTTGAGTTCGTCATTGACGCGCTTGGCTTCGGCCGCCATATCCACCAGTCCTTCCAGCGGCAGATAGACCATGCCAAGGGTCACGAGGCTCCCCGGCATAGCCAGCTCTTCGCCACCCGCCCGGATATCGATCTCTTCGGCCCGCAGCAGGGCCTTGAGTGACGGCAGGTCGCCGCTAAGACGTGCGGCCGTGGACTTATCGCGGGCCTGGATGATATAGGTGACCATTTTGGAGGGGGCGATGTTGTAATCGGCCCGCAAGGCCCGGGCGGCACTGATCAGCGCATGCTTGGCCTCGACAAAGGCGGTGGTCGTGTCGCTGATCTCCCAGGCGGTACGTTCTGCATCGCTCAGCTTTGCGGGCCAGGCCGCCACCATGATCGATTCCTCTTCCTTGCCGTAGCCCATCTGGTGCCAGAGTTCTTCGGTAAGGAAGGGCATGAAGGGGTGCAGCAGTTTGAGTGAGGTAGCCAGGGTGTGGTTCATCAGGGCCAGCACCTGACGGCAGCGGGCCGGGTCGCCCTGCTGGAGGTCGGTCTTGGCATATTCCAGATAACGGTCACAGTAGTTGTTCCAGACAAAAGCATAGAGGGTGCGGGCGGCATCCTGGAACTGGAAAGCTTCGAGCTGAGCCGTCATGGACTTGACCGTGGCATCGAGCGTTGCCAGCAGGTGACGGTCGTCGTCCGACAGGAGCGCCGGATCAACCTCGGCCTTGCCGGCCTGAGCCAGAGCGTACCAGTCCTGCTGATGTTTCTCCATGTGCAACTGCATGAAGCGGGCGGCGTTCCAGAGTTTGGTGCCGAAGTTGCGGCCGATCTCGAACTTCTCCATATCGACATGGACATCCATGCCGGTCGAGGTGATCATCATCAGGCTGAAGCGCAGCGAGTCGGCACTGTAGGAGCTGATGACATCGAGCGGGTCGAGGGAGTTGCCGAGACTCTTCGACATCTTGCGTCCCTGTCCGTCGCGCACGGTGCCATGGATATAGACATCGCTGAAGGGCGGTTGTCCCATAAATTTGCAGCCAGCCATAATCATGCGGGCAACCCAGAAGAAGATGATGTCCGGTGCCGTGGCCAGATCCTGTGTGGGATAGTAGAAGCTCAGATCGGGGTTGTCCTCGGGCCAGCCGAAAGTGCTGAAGGGCCAGAGCCAGGAGGAGAACCAGGTGTCGAGCACATCTTCATCCTGCGTGATCTGTGCATTGTCGCACTTGGGACAGGCGGTTGGAGTGCCACGGGCCGCCCATTCGTGCTGACAACCGCCACAGGTGAAGACCGGAATACGGTGACCCCACCAGATCTGGCGCGAGATGCACCAGTCGCGGATGTTTTCCATCCACTCGAAATAGGTTTTTTCCCAGCGGGCGGGCGTAAAGCGGACTTTGCCCGACCGGACTGCTTCGATTGCCGGCTCAGCCAGGGGCTTCATGCGGACAAACCACTGTTTCGAGAGACGCGGCTCGACCACCGTATCGCAGCGGTAGCAATGACCGACCGCATGTTGGTGGTCATCGGTCTTGTCCAGCAGACCGGCCTCAGTCAGATCGGCCACGATGCGACGTCGGGCCTCGAAACGGTCCAGTCCGGCATAGGGACCGGCGGCCTCGTTCATGGTGGCATCGCCCTCCATGACATTGATGGCCGGCAACTGGTGGCGCTCGGCCACCATAAAATCGTTAGGGTCGTGGGCGGGCGTGATCTTGACGACACCAGTGCCGAATTCGGCATCGACATAATCATCCGCCACAACCGGGATTTCACGGTCGAGCAGGGGCAGGATCACGGTTTTGCCGATCAGGTTGCGATAGCGTTCATCGGCCGGGTTGACCGCCACGGCTGTGTCGCCGAGCATGGTTTCGGGACGTGTGGTGGCGACTACGACAAAATCGTCGCTATCCTTGACCGGATAACGGAGGTGCCAGAGGTGTCCGGCGGTTTCGATGTGTTCGCTCTCTTCGTCCGAGAGGGCTGTATGACAGCGGGGGCACCAGTTGACGATATAGTTGCCACGGTAGATCAGACCTTCATCGTAGAGACGGCAGAAGACCTCGGTCACGGCATTGCTGAGACCTTCGTCCATGGTAAAGCGTTCGCGTTCCCAGTCGCAGGAGGCACCGAGCTTGCGCAACTGTCTGACAATTGTGTCGCCATATTCGCCGCGCCACTCCCAGACCCGTTCGAGGAACTTTTCGCGCCCCAGCTCATCACGCGAGGTGCCCTCGTCGCGCAGGGATCTTTCGACCACATTCTGGGTGGCAATCCCGGCATGATCCGTGCCCGGCATCCAGACCACATTGCGTCCCTGCATCCGCCGCCAGCGGACGAGAATATCTTGCAGGGTATTGTTAAGAGCATGGCCCATGTGCAGGATGCCTGTGACATTCGGCGGGGGAATGACGACACTGTAGGGTTCGCCTCCTTTTGAGGCATCGCCATGGAAGAAACCGTTCTCTTCCCACCAGGGGTACCACTTGGCCTCAACAGACCGGGGATCGTAATGTTTGTCCATAATTATCAACTCATGCAAAAACCTTCATCTTACCTTATAGTGGGCCGTTTTGTCCAATATCCCGAAACTGCCAGTAATGCTAATTTTGGAGCAGCTCATACTGTCGGAGTCGGGATCGGTATTGTTTTCGGTATCGAATCTCCCTTTTTGTACAGTTTTCGATCCCGATAGCGATGCCGACCCCGACAATCCGGTCAAAATTAGAATTGCTGTAGCAAAAGTGACTTGTTTGACATCATGGAACCGGTCTTGTTATCTTACATTAAGTCCCAGCAGTTGATTGTGCAGGGGACTCAAATGGAAAACTGATGATTACTGTAATTGAGTCGGATCGATCGTATTTCAACATTCGTTGGCGTGAAATTCTGGAGTATCGCGATTTACTCTGGTTTCTTGCCAAGCGTGATATCACGATAGTTTACAAGCAGACAATTCTGGGGCCGGCGTGGTTTTTTATTCAGCCGATTATCATGTCGATCGTTTTCACAGTGATTTTCGGGCGGGTAGCCAAGATAGGCACTGAGGGAATTCCTCACTTCGTTTTCTACATGAGCGGCCTGGTAGTTTGGAATTATTTCAATGCGGTGCTCGGGAGCAGTGCCGCCTCTCTGGTTGGCAACGCAGGGCTGCTTTCAAAAGTCTATTTTCCCAGATTGATCATTCCGTTCTCCGCTGTTCTCTCCAATTTTGCGCATTTTTTGCTTAATATGGCAATTTTTGTGGTCATCTATCTTTATTTTTTCATTAACGGGGCAAATTTTTCACCCTCCTGGTGGCTGCTGGCTCTGCCGCTCGTGATAATTTACACAGCTCTGGTTGGTTTGGGGTTCGGGCTGTGGGTAGCGGCCCTGACGACCAAATACCGAGATTTGCGTTTTGCCCTGCCTTTTGTGCTGCAAATCTGGCTCTATGCCACTCCGGTAATCTATCCGGCTTCAGGAGTTGTGCAGCCGGTGTTGAGAACCTTGATGTGGGCAAACCCCGTTTCAGTAGCCGTTGAGTTGAATCGTTATCTATTCACAGGTGTGGGTGGATTCGGGCTGGACTCAATTCTGCTCGGTCTGGGTGTAACGGCCGTTGTCCTGACAAGCGGACTGTTTGTCTTTAACTATGTTCAGCGGACTTTTGTAGATTCGGTTTAATCATGAGTACTTCTCTGCCTGTAATTCAGGTTGAAAACATCACCAAACGCTACCGTCTGGGCGCGATTAATCGCAGCACTTTCGCCGATGAGCTCAAGTACCGCTGGTTGAAGTTCCGGGGGCGTGATCCGGCCCAGGAACTGGGCAAGCTCGGTTCCCGGCCTTTGAGACCCAAAGCTGAAGATTTCTGGGCTCTCAAAGGAATCTCTTTTGAAGTTAAAAAGGGGGAAGTCATCGGTTTGATCGGTGGCAATGGCTCCGGAAAATCGACGACTCTCAAGATACTTTCGCGCATCACAGAACCGACATCGGGACGGGCCTTTATCAGGGGGCAGGTCGGTTCTCTGCTGGAAGTAGGGACCGGTTTTCATCCCGAGCTGACCGGACGTGAAAATATTTTCATGAACGGCACAATTCTGGGGATGAAGCGCAACGAGATCGCTGCTGCTTTTGATGCAATTGTGGATTTTTCAGGTGTGGAAAGATTTTTGGATACACCGGTTAAACGCTACTCTTCCGGCATGTATGTGCGATTGGCATTTTCCGTGGCATCACACTTGCGTTCAGAGATTTTGCTGATCGATGAAGTGCTGGCGGTGGGCGATGCCAGTTTTCAGCGCAAGTGTCTCGGCAAAATGAGTGAGATTGCACGTGATGGCCGGACAATTCTGTTCGTCAGCCACAACATGGCGGCAGTGGAGAACCTCTGCAGTCGCTGCATTCTGCTCAACTCCGGTCAGGTGATTGCCGAAGGTTCCACGCGTGACGTGGTGGCCAGTTTTTATGCCGAGTCCGAGCGACAACTGACTTCCATCTCACTGGGTGAACGGAAAGACCGTTCGGGAAGCGGAGAGGCCATTGTGGACGGCTTCTGGATCGAGGGTGCGGACAGCACGCCACTTGTGGTAACCCGGAGCGGACTCAAAACTGTGTTTGTTATCCGGCTCGCCAACCGTACCCGCGCGACAATTCGCGATTTGAATGTAGGGCTTTCCCTGAGCGACTCAATGGGTTTGCAGATTTATAGTGTGATCAACAGCAACTTTCACAATCGGCTCTTTGATCTGCCCCCGGAGGGTGGAGAGGTCCGGCTGGCGGTTGATGACTTTCCCCTGTCGCCCGGCAAATACCGACTCGGGGTTCGTCTCTCGGTCAGCGGTCAGGAGGTTGACTGTCCTGAAAACGGAGTCGATTGGCTGGAGGTTGGAGAAGGAGACTTCTATGGCACCGGCCGGCGGGGATTTGCCGGGAAAGCGCCTTTCATGATGAAGGGCGATTGGACCTTTGCTGCCAAATGAAGCCGGCAAGCTCTCAAGTCATCACAGTTTTCTTTTTTCGCGTCTGGCTGCCAGTTGCAGAAACAAAGCCAGGACTCTATTTAGAAGCGGGGTTCGACGCAGCAGGAAAAAGAGGCTGATCCAGTGGCGCAGGTTATGCCAGAGTGCTTCACTGCTGGCAACGTCATCCTGCTGGCCGCTGAAAAATTGGCGCCGGGCTTGATATTCCAGCCTCCGGTCCTGCCGGATACAATTGAGTACCGGCAAAGACATGTGTTCGGTAAAGAGCCTGTCCCACTCCTGTTTTTTGAGATCTGCAAACTTGGGATCGCTGGAAATGCCACTCATGTCGAACAGAGAAACACATAGCGGCAGCCGGGCGAAGCTGCATCCGGCCAGAAAACTTTCAAAGAAAAACTTGCGGTCTGCCACGATGCGGAAGGACTCATCGTAGGGGGTGGCTATCAGCAACGACCGACGGATAAAAGTGCCGGAATGCTGGATGGTGTGGCCGATCCACCAGGAGACACTGAGTTGCCCGGGCGGGGGCGGGATCACCTGTTTGTCAGGGACTCCATCACGGACAATGCGAATCGAGCCATAGGCGATATCTGCATCAGGAAAGGCGGTAAAAATCTGCTGCAAGACATCGGAGGCAGCCAGCCGGTCGCCGGAGTTTAAGAAAAGCAGGTACTCGCCGCCAGCCCGTGCGACACCTTTGTTCATGGCGTGGTAGATGCCCCGGTCGGGCTGCGACTCCCAATAGGCAAGCTTCCCGGCTGAGGTCCGAATCACATCCAGACTGTTATCCGTAGAGCCGCCGTCGATGACAATATGTTCAAAAGGCGGTGCATTGATCTGATCCGCAACGCTAGTCAGTGTTTTGGCCAGTCCTTCGCCATTGTTGAGGTTGACCGTGATGATGGATAGCCGCAGTTGATTGCCGGTGTTTTTTTTCTGCTCTGGATGCTGCATAAAGTTTCCCGCCTTTTGAATGTCTATGTTATCATGAAGGGTCTGTGAAATGAACTGACATAAACCATGAATAAAGCCATACCAGAAATCAGCATCGTTGTTCCGGTTTACAATGCCGAACAATATCTGCGGCAGTGTCTCGACAGTGCCCTCGGACAGACTTTGCGGCAGATCGAGTGTCTCTGTGTTGACGATGCTTCGACCGATGCTTCACCTGAAATTCTGGCCGACTATGCCGCTGGCGATTCCCGTCTGCGCTTAATAACTTATTCCCGCAACAAGAGTTCCTCGCAAGCCCGCAAAGATGCCGTGCTGGCCTCCCGTGGACGGTACATCATGTTTCTCGATGCCGATGACTATCTTGAACCTTCGGCTTGCGAGCGTCTGTTGAAACAGATTAAAGAACAAGACGTAGAGATTCTGCAATTCGCATCTGAGCCACTGAATATCGGGAGAGTCAGTGAGGCGCGGATAGAAAATATGCGGCGTTATTTGACTCCCGCTTCAATTTGTTTGTCGGGAAAAGAGATCGTCCGATCATGCTTTGCAAAAAAGAAGTTCGGCTTTACGCTCTGGAACAAGATTTACGATGCTGGTCTGTGTCGCCGGGCTTTTGCCGCCTTACCGGACGGGATATTGCCCGCAGGGCAGGATTTGTTGGCTTTTTTTGTGGTAGCCTTTTTCGCCCGTTCCTATGCTGGCAGTACGGACCCCACGATCTTTCATCATTATAGATTTGGCAGTGGGTTGACCGGACACGATCAAATTACGTTGGAGCGTCTGGAAACTTTCTGTACACAGGCCAAAGTGGCCGAAGCGGTACACAACTTTATTGTCGAACAGGATGCTTTGCATGAATTTGAAAAAGAAAATCGGCAAATACGGCACGACTTGTTTTTTGAATGTTTCTGGAACTGGCGGCGCAATCTGAGTCCGTCTGACCGTGAGGCTGGCTTTGAACTTTTGCTGAAGTATTGGGAGATTTCGGACTTGGTCAGAGTTCTGGCACCTGCGGATCAGTTGTTTGATGCGCCGCAGGATTTGCCACATTATCTGGAGCTTCCAACTTGGAGGGATCATCTGCGGCTGAAGGCCGAGCTGGCTGATATGCAGTCTTCATGGTCCTGGCGACTTGGCAGTGCACTGCTCTTTCTACCTCGTCGATTACATGATCGGTTGAGGCGACAGGGTCACGGCAAGCGAGGTTGAAGTGACTGTTTCAGTGGTCATACCTACCTATAACTATGCGGAGTTTTTGCCCCGTGCGATTGAAAGTGTGCTGGCACAGACGGTGGCGCCGCTGGAAATTGTCGTTGCCGATGATGGAAGCACCGACAATACCGGCGAGGTTGTGCGTGGCTATGGAGACAGGGTCAGCTATCGACGTTTTCCGCACAGAGGCATCGTTGCGCTCCGCAATGCTATTTTACCGGAACTGCGCGGTGACTGGATTTTGAATCTGGATGCCGACGACTGGCTGGAGCCACAGTTTTTAGAACGTGGACTGGAGCTGCTGGAACGTGAGACAGGAGCGGGAAAGCTGGCATTTGTCTATGCCGATCGGGTTGACTTCGGGGCTTACGACCGTTATCTGCCTTCGCCGGAATTTGATCCGGCACACTTGCGCAAGAAAAACCATTTTCCCTTCAACGCCTTTGTCAGGCGGGATGTGGCTCTAAAATACGGTTTTGACCACCTTTTTGACGAAGGCTGGGAAGACTACGATTTCTGGATAACGCTCGTAAAAAATGGTTACGCAGGGCAGCGGCTGCCGGCACCGCCGGTACATTGTCGTGTCCACCTGGGGAGTCGTACTGCATCGACCTTCAAGGCTGACCGGATGCAACAGTTGATGCGCAAAATAGTCGCCAAACATGACGATTTTTTCACGCCTGACGAAGCAGCTGCAGCAGTGGCGTACTTTGCACCGGAGGCAGTCTTGCGGCATCGGATCAGCGATCTTGTGCGGGCAGGTCAGCCGCTGTTGGAGCTGCACACCGACGAGCCGTCGCGCCTCGCCGGGGCTATGGCGGCACTCGAAGGCTCCTTCGCCATCGGCGCCACCGCACCCGCGATCGCTCCACTGGTCCTCGACCGGCTCCGGCCGTGA
>CAZMGQ010000048.1:0-10313 GCA_964565855.1 uncultured Lentisphaerales bacterium
GATCCGCAACCGGCGTCAGGCTGCGATCAATGGTGCTGTGCGAGTGGAGCTTCCCGAAGGCTGGGCTATGACTGGCCAAGCGGAAACTGCCACCGATGTGGCACCGGGAGCCGAGGCAGCGGTCGATTTTGCTTTCCGCGTTGCCCCGGATGAGAAACTGGGTGAAAAACTTGTCCGTATTGTAGCTGTCGAAGGCGGAGCAGTCGTCAAGGCAATGCCACTGCGTGTGCTGGTGCAGGACGCCGTCAACATGCAGGTCGGACCGATCACCGGACGTCCGGGCGAAACCAGGGTCGAGGTCAAGCTGCTCAACCGTTCCAAGACGCTCAAAAACGGCACCTTGCGCCTGCAATTGCCCGGTGCCTGGAAGGCCGCTCAGACAGTCTGGGAAGTGACAGATCTTGCGCCGGGTGTCGTCCGCGACTTCGAGCTGTCCTTTAATTGGAGCACCGACTGGGCCGCCGACGAACAGGCAGCAGTCATCTTCGAGCCGGCAGATGGTCCGGCACTGACCCGCGCCCTGATTCCCAACGCTTACCGGATTCCACGGGCAACCGCCATCACCTGCGACGGTGATTTTGCCGACTGGCCGGCTGCTTCGCTGCTGCCGGACTGGATGATCGGCAGCAATCTCGGCAAGGCCGATGCCGAAGTGCGTCTTGCCTGGTCAGATGCCGGGCTGCATCTGGGTGTATCGGTGCGTGACTCGAAGATTGTAGCCACAGATCCGCGTTCCTTCTGGTCGGGCGATTGTGTTGAGCTTTTCCTGGATACGGGTGACAACAAACGCGATCGGAGCTTCGAGCCGGGCGATCACCAGTTCTGGTTTGTGCCGCAAGTGGCGGAAGGGCGTGCCTACGCCGGTCAGTGGAAACGTGCTTCCGAGATCGAAAGAATCCGCTACGATATTCCCGAAGTACAGAGTTTTGCCGCCGCCAGGGATGGCGGTTACGTGATGGAAATTCTACTCCCGGCAGCAGCCATGCAGAAATACCAGCCCTCAGCCGGAGGACGCCTGGGAATCTGCATCAACCTGACCATTCACGGACGGGACTATACTCGCCAGGTTTACTGGCCTTGGACCAAGGACTGGGCCGTCCAGAACAGACCCAACTCCTGGGGTACAGTGGAGCTGTCGGAGTGATTTGCCGCCAGCCTAAAAAGGATACCTGATTTGAGTAACAGAAAGGAACCATGACATGTGTAAGCTAGCCAGACTTATGATTGCCACTGCCGTAATGGCAGCCTGGTGCGGCTCATCGACAGCCGAATCCATCTGGATGACTGACGTTGCCAGTGGGACGCATCAGTGGAATAACGAAGACAACTGGGTTTCCGGGGGTGTTCCCGACTCTGCCGGTGCCGAGGCAGTCGTCACACAGGACCTGACAGGCGGCGTGGTCATTCAACTGCAGTCGGAAGTGACAACTATCGGACGTCTGTTGATCGGAGACGCTGTCGGCGAGGGCGGCAACTACAATTACAGCTTGAGAGGCGCTCCGGCAAGCAACGTCCTGCGGTTTGAAAATCTGGCTGGACAACCAGCCGAAATCGAAGTGTTTGACGGTGGCGGCACTCCGTCACACTCAATTGAACCTGTCACCCAGCTTGCCAGTGACCTGATCATCAACAACCTGGGAACACAGCACCTTAGCTTCCGCGGTCTGTTCGAGACGGGTGACAAGACGGTTCTGATGACTGGTGCACAGAGTGGCGCTGTTAATATTTATGGAGATATGACGGGCAACGGAATATTCAGAAAACACAACAAAGGCAGTCTTTATATCCTCACTGATACCAAATCTTATGCTGGTCATATTGAATGTGCTGACGGCAAAACCATTCTCGTCACGGGTTCGCTGGAAAATCTCGAAGACCTGTTGATTGTCGGGGCGATGCAGAAGGGAACAACACCGCTGGCGGGGAACGTTGAAGTTGGACACAACTCCAATCTGGCTGCACATCCCGGTCAGCGGTTGCCATTGAAAACCGTTACCATTGAAGGAGGCGCACTTTATTTAAATGGGCAGAAGTCCGATGGTTCCTGGAATGATGTTGTGATGGACGAAGTAGAAAACTTTAACTTCAAGGGACAGTTTTCCTACATCTATCTTGAAGTCAAAGCAGATACTTTGGGCACTGCTCTGGTAATTGAAAATCTGATGCGTGAGCCTGGAGCCGGGACCTATGTCAGGGGTGTCAACAACTTGGGGGATACCGGTAAAATACTGATCGACAATGCCGACGAATGGCTGATCGGTGGTGGCGGTGAGGCAGGCACCAAAAACCGCAGCATCATTCCCTGGATGACTGTCCGACGTACCAATGCAGACGGTTCAAAAGGCCACTCCTTTGCAGTCTATGATCCGGAAAACGGTGTCATGGAAATGACCGCTGAGGAGCTGGAGACTGATATTTTCAATGCGGCGGACGATGCCAATATCTCTGTCGGCAGTTTTACCCTGACCAGTAGCAAAACCATCAACTCCCTGATCATAAGTGGTTACCACCAGAGCTACATCGGCAATGGCTGTGTTCTGACAGTCACAAGTGGCGGCGTGTATTTCAAGCAGCCCGGTACAAGAATCGGCCAGCCCGGCGATGCCCGAAACGGGACACTCAATTTCGGATCGGCCGAAGGAATTGTCTTTACTAACGAGGATGGGCTGTACGCCTCCATATCGTCTGAGATTACCGGTACCGGCGGCTTCTCCAAGTCCGGTAGCGGCAACCTTACTCTCGGGGGACCAAACAGCTACAGCGGTCTGACAAGTGTCGGCAGTGCCGTTTTGCAGGTTGGAGGTGACGTGCGCAATGGTGGTGGAGATCTGATCGCCGCCGACACCGTATCCAACCTGGGCGACGGCGATGTTGAAGTTCATGCCGGTGCAACCCTCAAAATCTCCTGTGCCAATGCCGTTAACGACAGCTCGACTATCCGGCTACGCAACGTCGGTGTCATGCGTGGCCGCATCGAGATCGACGAAGGTCTGACCGAAGCTGTCAGGTGCCTCTGGTTTGGCGACGAGCCCCAGCCAGCCGGCACCTACGGTAGCTCCGAGAGTGAGGCCACTTTCAAGAACGACGAATACTTTGTCGGCAAAGGCATGTTGAACGTCACCAAGAGCGACTTTATCATAGATCCGACCACCCTGATTACCATCTATTGATTAACCACACCCACTAAAAGAGAAAAATATGTCACTCAAGATACTTCTTTCCCGCAGCCTGGCGCTGCTGCTCCTGGCAACCTTTGCGGCACATGCCACGCCTACTGGCCAATACCGCCTGTTGCTCAAGCCGGACATGATCAAGTCCAGCTCTGATAAAGCCGACTTCAGCGGCCTGGTCGACGAACAGCTCGATGTCGGCGATCCACCGACCGGCAAACCCACGAACGGCTGGAAAATCAGCTCACAGTACAGCAGCGAGTTTCCCTTCGGTGCAATTGTCGATCTGGGGCAGGAGACACCACTCGCCACCCTCTGGATTTTTGATACGCATAACAAGGGCAAGGTGCGTATCGAAACCGGTGGCCCCGGCAACTGGCAGGAGGTCACGACCTATGAGACTAGCCTCTTCCAGAACTGGATGCCGATCACCATCAATGCCTCGACCCGTTATCTGAGGTTGGTGCTGCTGGATGCCGCCGCCATCTTCACCGAAATTGCGCTGGATGCCTATTCCCCTACCGGATGGGCCGCATTGCAGGAAAAACTGGCTGAGGAAAGGCGCGTCGCCGAAGCACGTGAACTGGCACTGCGCAAGGCGCGCGAAGAGGCGCTCAAGCGTCCGGTGATCAACCTGCCGCCTTATGGACGTCTTTCGCTGGTGGACGAGATCAACCTGGCAACAGCTCCTGCCGGCAGTATGAAGATCCTGCCCGAGGCGGCATCCTCGGTTGAGACAATTCTAGGCCGTCCGGCACGGATTCTGAAGCCGGTCGATCGTGAAGCCTCCACCATTACCATCCGGATCGGGCGCATGAAAATGTTGCGTCCGGGCGCAGCCTATGTGCTGATGGTCGAGTATCCCGAAGACAAGCCGCGCACGGTGCTGATCAGCTCCACCGGCAACGAAACCTCACGCGGTTTCCATACCGGTCAGGCTCTCGGCGATGCACTGCACCCCAAATATGTCAACAACCTCGTCGAGTCGCTTGACCTGCCGCTTTCCGGCAAGTGGGAAGCCTGGACGATGTTGATGCACCTGCACGACCGCTTCCCCGAAGTCGGTTCGGTGCGCGGCCATGAGCGGCCGCGTTCGCTCGAACCGGAAGATGGCTTCGACATCACCTTCTCGCAGTTTGCCGAGGGTAACGATCCTCTCGCCGCCGGTGCCGCGATCGGTTCCGTCAAACTTTTCGAAGTGGTCGATCCCGAAGGTCTGGCGCTCGACATCAACTTCCCGCCGGAAGGTCTACCGCGTCGCAGCATATTCTGGCGCGAAGAGATGGCAGATGGTGTTTTCGAAGGTAAAGAGCCGGTCGACCGTTCAATCGATGACCCGATAGAGTGGTATCGCCACAAAGCCGAACTGATGCGCTTCCTGGGCATCAATACCTACACCAAGGATCTGCTGGAGTTCGGACACTGTCAGCACTGGGATCCGCGCCCCTATGGTGGCAACGCCTGGATTTATCACAATGCCGAAAAAGCCTATATGTGGGAAGCAATTGTCGAAATGATGGGCAAGTACGGGTTCGACATCCTGCCCTACTACGAATATGGCGGCAGTCGTGGTTCGAATGGTCTGGGTAACCAGAAGCGTGCCAAGCCCCTCACACGCGACGACGCCTATTCGCATATTTCCTGGATCGAAAAGGGCAATGCCGATCTTACCGATCCCGACACCTACGAGGACTTCAAAAAGATCCTCGATCTGACCGTCATCAATCTGCGCACCAAAGCCAGATTCACCGGCATCTGGATCCGTCCGCGTATGTCGCTGCCGATCGGCTTCGGGCCTCAAACGCTCCAACGCTTTGGAAAGGAAGCCAACGACGGCAATGTCCCGACCCGTGGCGACTTGCGTGGCGACAAAGCACTTTACGAAAAGTATATCGCCTGGTGGAACATCAAGCGGCGCGACTTCTTTGTCGCCATGCGCGACTACCTGCGCGAAAAAGGCCTGCCCGATGCCTTTGTACTCTACACCGGCGAGAGTGCCGAGCCAGGTGTCCGCTTCCCGAGTTGGACGAGCTACATGATTACCGACCGGGCCGACGACTGGCGTCCGGTTCTCTCACAGGCTCCACATACCGGTAATGACGGCAACACCAAGTGGGAAATCCTCTCCCCGGCTCAGGTGGCAGAGTCCGGACTCTACCTCAAGGCCCTGACTGCGCCCGGTCTCAACTGGGGCAACTGGGAACTTCAACATTCACGTCCGGCAGATGACCCGCAGAACTACGGTGAGATGAATGGGGTCATGCTGGCTCATGCCTTCAACCGCCTCTATACGGTCTCGTCGTCAGCCACCTTCGATGCCTATCGTACCCAGAACGGCCTCGCGATTATCCGTCACTATACCCTCAACGAGAATATGGTGTACGACCAGGCCGACAAGACCAAGGCTGGCTACTTTGTCTGCGACGTTGAGCGTGCCGGACCTTACTGTATGCAGGCCGAGGTTGTCGCCATGGCCAACGGCGATCCGACCATGATCGGATATCTCGTAGGCAACAACTTTGCCCGTGGTTTTCCCGCCTATGTGCGCGACTTCAACGCCAACTTCCTCGCCCTGCCGGCTCTGCCGAGCCAGCGGGTCGAAGGTGTCAGCAGCGATCCGGCTGTCGTTGTTCGCACCATCAAAACTCCACGTCACGGAACTTATGTTGCCGTGATGAACACGGCAGCGACTCCCAAGCAGGAAGTTAGAGTCTCTCTGAATGAAAAAGGCACATTGCGCCCCTTGGCCGCAGGTGCTACAATTAAAGTCAGTGGGGCGAGTGTCAGCTTGTCCATGCGGCCTTACCAGCTTGTGGCACTGCACTTGACTCCTTAAACATGTAAAACAACAAAGTTGGGCGGAAGAAATTCCGCCCCGATGAGGAGGTCAGGATGAACCGTTACAAGGAGATCAAGTCATTAATAACGCTGGTCGCCATCTTTTCACTCGTCTTGCCTGTTTTTGGCGGAGAGGAAATCCTTGTTGAAACTTTCGATGCCGAAGGTGATGTAGAAGCTTACACGGGCGAAGGTAAATTTTTCTACTCCTTTGCAGACTCTAGTGAAGAAAATGAGCATGTCAGGGAAGTGATCGATGGCGTTCTCCGTTTGGGCTATGCAGGAAGCTCTTACGGTACTTCAATGAATGCCATGATTGACTTTGGCAAAACCTGTGAGCTGCTCTCGGTAGCCTTCGATTACAATGCACTTGAGCTGACCAGCGTGTCATCGCAAAATGGAATTGCGTTTTACTTTGGAACCTTTCCTGTTGCAGCCTTCAACCCCAACTGGCACCCATCCTGGGGAGGGGCAGGGCCACTTCGCTGCTGGGCGGTTGTAGTTGTAAAAGATGGGCCGGACTGTATAGAGGCGGTTGATGACTCAAATGCGAAATATCAGTTCGAAATCGACAAGGAAACAGTCTATCGACTCAGTTTCTTTTTCAATGAAACCGGGGAGACGAAGACATTTACAGGACCAGACAGGCTTGAGTACGAGCTTGAAACCGAACACTGGTCTTTCTTTGTTGATGATGAGTTGGTGGCCGACAATATCACCAAAGGCACATCCGGGCAATATCAGTACCTGCGCGGTATTGGTATGAAGATCAGTCGCAACTATACCGGAGCCAAATCTCTGCACGAAATCGACAACTTTGTCGTGCGCGACGACCTGATGATGTACGGGCACGACAATACAACCCTGCTGATGGTGTGGTAGCCGGAAAGCTCCGAAACTCCCGCACTTTTCTGCAGGTTTCTCACCAGCAACTGACCCGGGGTGCTGATCCAGTCTGTTTGGACAGATAGCGATCAACTCTCCCGGGGAAGTCAACAACCTCCGACAGCATTGCTCTGTCTGTTACAACAGGAGAGATGCGTGAAAAACTACAGAACCTGGATTCTTCTGACTGCCCTGCTGAGCAGCCCGTCACTGTACGCCAGTGACTCCACTTGGATTCCGACGACGGGAGGTTCCCGCGACTGGAATGATCCCGATAATTGGACTGGTAGCGGCTATCCCAACGCTGCTGGTGCCGTTGCCAATATCAACAACGATATTGAAGGCAACCAGACAGTCCGTTTGCGTCAGGATATCACTATCGGAAAGCTGAATATCGGTGATGAGGCTGCGCCGTTCTTCACCTTTTCGATCGGCAATCAGTCGGGTGAAAGTTTCGCCCTGACCTTCGACAGTGATCAGGCCGGAGTTCCGGCCGAACTGGTCCTGAGCAATACCGATACCAGCGGCAACTATTTTGATGCTCCTCTCAAGCTCAGCAGTGATCTGGTTGTCGATCTCAAAGGTGAGGATGGCGCAAACCGTCCCCGACTGTTTTTGCGCAGTCCGTTTGACCTTGGCGACAAAACCCTCAAGTTTATCGGAGGCGTTTATGGGCAGGGTCAGGTCTCTGTCACAACAGGGGGTGACTTTACCGGTGCCGATGGTGTAATCGTCAACTCTTCCAGCTCAACTTTCGTCCTCGAAGGAAGCAAAAATTTTGACGGTGTGGTAGTTGCCAACGGGCTGGCAACCGCCAGCAACCAGAGTACCTTCACATTTACCTCCGGAGGGTTCACCAACGCTGCCAACCTGATTATCAACGGATATATTGAAAATTCCCACGACCGTCGCGGGGGTGCTGCCTGGGTGGGACAAAACTCGAGTACTTCCACCAACCCCGGTCAGCTTCTGCCCTATCGTCGCATAACACTCAATGGCGGATACTTGCGCCGTGGCAGCATGAATGCGACTGTTGGCGTTGCCAATGACTGGCAACAGGGACTTGAATGGGCAGAAGATACGGTCGATGTGCTAGATTTCAAATCCGGCTATAGCTATCTGTCCCTGGCTGCAGGCGGCAATACTCTGGGGACGCGACTCAGTATCAAAAGCCTTGAACGCCAGCCCGGCGCTTCGGTCTATCTCTTCGGAATCAATGATGTCGACAAAGATTTGTTGGCGGATAACGTTGCCGAACACCTGATCGGTGCCGGAGGTGCTGCTGACACTGCCACGCGCAGTGTCGTGCCCTGGATGGTTGTCCATGGCGGTGGCGGCTCCGGTCATGCCACTCCCTCAGGATTTGCCACCTATGATGAAAAGGGCTTTCGCTCACTCAATATCAACACCGAATACACGAGTGATATCAATGCCGGTGCCGACTACAACGTCAATACCGATGCAATCACACTCACGCAGGATCGTACGATCAACTCGCTGCGCTTCAACTCGTGGAGTGACAAGAATATTGGCAATGGCATGATCCTTACTGTTGCCAGTGGCGGCATCTTTTTTGTGAACGGCAGGTCAATAGGTATAAGTGGCAACGCCGCAGCCGGGACGCTGAACTTTGGAACAGCCGAAGGTATCGTGAGCATGCACGGGACAGGCGTCGCCACCATCGGTGCCAGTATCACCGGCACAGGCGGTCTGACCAAAATGCAGACCGGCACCCTCATTCTGACCAGCGACAATAGCGGTCTCAGCGGTATGGTTCATGTCAGTGGTGGTCTCCTGCAGATTGGCGATGGCACTTATGCCGGTAATACGGGCAGCGGTGATGTTGTCGTTCATGCCGGAGCTGGGTTGCAGATTTCCTGTGACGAGGCGATCGACGATTGCGCCAGCCTGACGTTGCTGAACCTTGGCCCAGATATGTACTTCGGCCGTGTGATTCTAGATGACGGTATCAACGAAACGGTCAAATACCTCTTCTGCGGTGATCAGCCGATGAATCCCGGTACCTACGGCAGCAGCGAAAGCCAGGCCGAATATCAGGACGACCGCTATTTCGATGGCTCGGGCATCCTGACAGTGACTTCCTCAATGGATCAGTCCCGCCGGGCGACTTTGTTGCTCATTCATTAAAAGAGAGTTGAAAATGAACAAGCCAGAACTCTGATATCCAACAACAATTCTGCTGATTCGCTGACTAGTTGCAAGACCTCAAAACTGTGAGAGTTAGCCCTTTTTCTGAAACATGTGCTTTTCTTTGCTCTTACGGCTCATGGGACATTCGCCCTCCATTTTCAAAAATCAACCGCCGGGTGAACATGTCATGGAGGGTGAGTGTCCTCACGAACCGCAATTGGAACGAGTGGCGCATAGGGGAGCAAAATCTTCTGCTGTTTTGAGTAAGACTCTTGCGCATTTATGGAGCATACCATGTCTGATTATCGCCGACTGCCCTTTGCGGCAGTCACTGGAGCTGTTTTGTTTTTTGCCGCCGCTACCGGCCAAACGTCACCCGTGCCGGAAGCTCTGCGTCCACCACTGCCCTGGAACCTTGAAAATGCGCCCGTGATCGACGAAATCGATCTCGGCAAGGCCAAAACGGTTACGGATTTCGAGGTCTTTCCAGCCGATGTAGTGCTGGAGCAGCGCCAGGTTTTTGACCGTTCCTGCCTGCTGCTGCCGGACAGTCCCAACGCCCGCGACCGCTATATCGCCGTGCGTCTCGGGGGCGGCAAAGGTCTCAAGGCCGGCGGCACTTATCTGCTCGAGATCGAGTATCCCGAAGACCAGCCGCGCAGCATGATCGTCTGGAATGCCGGTAACGAAACCCGTCGCGGTTTTCACACCGGCACATCACTAGGCGACGCGCTCGAAATGCCCTACGTCTATGGCAATCCCGAATCACTCAACTATCCCCTGGCCGGTCGCTGGGAAACTTGGCGCAGCGTTTTCGAGCTGCATCCGCGTTTCTCCGGCGCTGCCACCCAGGGACCGCGCGACCAAACTCCCGAAGACGGGATCTTGATCGCGGTGGCTCATTACCGGCATGCCCACGATCCTGCCTCGGCCGGTTTGGCTGTCGGCCGTATCAGGTTGCGGGAACTGAAGGATACCGCCGCCCTGACTCTGAAGCTGCCCGAATTGCCGGAAGGGCTGCCGCAGCGCTACAATTTCTGGCGCGAGGAAATGTCGGATAACATTGTCTTCGACAAAAAGAATCCGGCTTTCGAGGCCGACCGTGGTGCCGACTGGTTCGAGGCCAAGATGCGTCTGGCAAAGTTTCTGGGGGTGAACACCTTTTCACGTGACCTGCTCGAGTTCGGGCACAATCAGGGCTGGGACTCCAGCAAGTTCGGCAGCAACGACTGGGTCTATCAGTCGCGGCAGCCCTGGCTCTGGAGTCAG
>CAZMGQ010000049.1:0-10280 GCA_964565855.1 uncultured Lentisphaerales bacterium
GCCCCGATGTTTCCCAATCCGAGGACACCGACCCGTACCGCCTTCATGTCTGCGCCTCCCGGGGCGACCGTTCGACGAAACGGTGGAAAAAGGCGACTTCCTTACGCCCGGCCTCGTCGCGACACCCCGTCCCGACATCGAACTCGCAGTGGACCGAGACCGGGCCGTCGTAGTCGTGCTGACGCAGAACGTCGAAAAATTGCGTCCAATCCACCATGCCCTGCCCCGATGGCACCCAGTTCGGCTTGATTGAGCCGTGGCCGTTGCGTTCCACCCGCTCCAGCAGAACGTCTTTCACAGCGACAATGCTCAGATAGCGGCGAACCATCGCCAGTGCGGTGTCAAAAATCTCCCCCTCATAAACCAGATGCCCCGGATCAACATAGGCACCCATAAACTCGGGATCAAGGTCTTCAAGGAGTGCGGCCATGGCGGCACAGTTCAATCCGAGGCAACGTTCGCTGTGGGTGTGGTTGCAGATTTTGATCCCATAGCGACGGCCCAGAACTTCCCAGCGCTTGAGTATCTCGCGCACTCGCCGCATTTCGGCAGGATAATCCACCGTCGCGGGATTAAACTTGTAATAGCCCAGTTTCAGCAGCCTGATATCCGATTTGTCCATCGCCGCCAGGATGGGTTCGGCGGTCGGATGCTCGGGATCGAGCAGATCGAAGTTGCCGGTAACCATCGGGACAGAGAGCCCCTCCTGCTTGAGGCTGGCCACCATTTCCGGCAGAGCCTGCGCCGCATTATCGGGATTGATCGGATAGCCGGGGCGGACACAGAGATCAAAGCCGTCCAGGCCCCATTCGTGCGCCATCCGCACCAGAGTATCTACAGATGCATTTTGCCACATTTTGGAAAAAAGAATCAGTTTCATTTGCCGGCCTCCTGATTTACGAAAATAACTCCGAGAATGCTATCGGGATCGTCGAGCATGGCGTTTACACCGGCTTCCACGTCCTGCAACGGGATGCAATGTGTCGTCAGTGCGTCCACGTTCAAGCGTCCTTCCGCAATCAGCCTCATGCAGAGCGCCAGATTCGAACGTGTCGTCCAGCGCATGAAGACCGGCGGATAATCCACCCCGTTTTCCCAGTTCTTGTCATGGTAGCCGGGTCCGGTTCGCGAGGCACGCCGGATGTCGATATTGGTCATGCTGCTGGTATAGGTGAAGCGGGCGCCACCGACGACAATCACGTTGCCCATGGGATGCCCGTCCGGCGATTTTTTCATGCAGGTTTCGATATCTTTCATCGCCGCATCGGCATTGCCGCCGAAGGCCACTACAGCCGTATCGAGTCCCTCCCCGCCGGTGAAAGAACGTGTCTGTTCACAAATGTCGCCCTGTCCGATCTGAATTGCGTCATCGGCATTGCAGCGCTTGGCCAGACTTGTACGCATGGGGATCGAATCCCAGCCGATCACGTAATTGCCGGCCAACTGGAAAAGGCGTGCGGTGAGCTGTCCCACCAGCCCCAGCCCCGCCACGAGCGTCCACTCTCCGAATTCCGGCGCGGCGCGGCGCAGGGCCTGGAGGCCGGTCGCTGCCAGCATGGCGTAGCTTCCCTGGGCGTAAGTCACATTGTCGGGGAGAGCAATGCAGAGGTGGTGAGGCACCACGGCATAGTTTGTATGCTGGGCATAACCGGCACCGATACAGGCCACCCGGTCGCCGGGTTTGAACCGCGTCACGTCCGCACCGACTTTCAAGACCCTGCCGGCATTTGAATAGCCGAACGGCCGGGGTGCGGCATCGGAGGTTTTTTCACGGGCGGCGCGTAAAGAATGCCACCCGCCCAGCTCCGTTCCGGGGCTGACGAGTGAGGCAAACACCTCCACGAGCACTGCGCCTGGCTCGAGTTCGGGAATTTCCTGTTCAAGGGGGACGATCCGCCCGTCACCTGTGACTGCCGCAACAATACGTTTTTCTTTCATGTCATTTGTTCGATCGGGTTAGTAATCAAATTGGAAAACTTATTTCACAGCACCTGCTACTGCCGCTGCCGCTGGCAAGACACGGTCGATTTCGTCCAGACGGTAACCGAATCCGGCTCCCTCAATCGTATCCAGCCGGACACAGCCGTCGCGGCGGCGATACAGGCCGGGGTGCACCTTTTCTTCCGCCAGTGAGGCATCGGGATAGAACTGCATGGCGTTGGTCTCCACCCCCATAATCGTACCTGCATGGGCGGCCAGGAGACAGTGGGGAATCTGCGCCAGCATGGGATTGGTCAGGTCCTGCACCATCAGTGTCATGCCGTGGGCCTTGGCCCAGCAGAGGCTCAGCAGGGCTCCCGTCTGAGTTTTGCAGGTTTTCAGCGCAACACCCGACCAGCCGAGTTTGCGTCCCAGCTCAATCAGACGCCAGTCGTGGGCGCTTTCGTCCATAAATAGAGGTTTGCGTGCCGCAACACTGTGTACATCGATCTGGTTGGCCTCCAGATCATACGGGAATGGCTGCTCGACATAGAGGATCATACCGTAGATTCGCGGATCATCGGCCAGCAGGGTATCGAGAATTTCGTTCACGTAATCCGGGTCAGTGACGGTGCAATTGAAGTCCACGGACAACCACGGCACCTCTTCGCTGATGGCAATCGCCCCGACGGCGCGGATACGGGCCAGATCCCAGTCGGCATCGTTGCCCCGCAGTTTGATTTTCAGGGCGGTCAACCCGTCGCGACGAATCCAGTCGCGCAGCAGAACCGGATAGCCGTCCTGCGGCTCATCACCAGTCAATTCACTTTTATCGAGCGGATCCTGACCTCCCACAAGGTGCCAGGCCGTGAGACTGACGAGGGGCGACTGGACCAGGAAGTCGGCAGGTGTCAGACCTTTGAACGAGACCACCGAGTCCTGTGCGGGAGTCATGAAGTACGCTAAATCACGCTGCAGATACGGGGCTGCATAGGTCTTGTAAACGGGCAACCGCTGCATGCGACCATAGGCATCGTGCAGCGCAATATCGAAGGCCGAGGCACAGACAAGTGCCGCCAGCCAGGGCATGGGTTCCAGCCCCTGGCGTTCACTGTTGAAGGCCTGCCAGAATGCATTCAGCCGGTTTTGCTGGAAGGCATGGCCGATCTCCAGTGCATGTCCGGCCATGTCAAATGCTGCCCATTCAGCCGCAAGACGCTCGCTGAAAGCCGTTAATGCGGCAAAGCGTGTTTCATAAGTCATTCCGGACGGCCAGACCCACTGTACACTCAACGGCGTTTCGCCCCAGCCCTCTTCCAGGCGACCGTCCGGCCCCTCCACCGTCATTGCGACGCGAGCACAAGTTATGGAGGTCAGTGTTTCGTGGCCAAACTTGAGTGGGACACGTGTTTCGACCGGAAGAAAGTAAAGCCGGACACCACGGATGCGAACCTGATACTGGTTGATTTTCATTTCCGTTTCCCTGTCGATAAAAAAATGTTGATACGCATGTGGTTCACCTTATGCCTCTGGTTTTAGTGTGAATAGCTTGCAGGCATGAGGTTCTACTGTCACGGTGCGCCGGGGCGGGACCTTGCCGGTGAAAATATCGGCTCCCAGTTTCAGGTTTTCCGGAATTGTCAGTTCAAGAGGAGTCTCGAATGGGTTCATGAAGGCGATCAGACGGTCATTGCGCCAGATGCAGGGCAATGGCCGGACGCCATCGAGGTCCAGCGGCCAGGCTGGGCGACCACCGCCGTGTTGCAGTGCCAGACGTACATACTCCAGTCCCTTCGGGTTGAGCTGAGGCAGGGGATCGCCGAGGATCACACTGCCACCACTGAGGATGACGAGCGCCAACGCGAACTGCATTTCGGACTCTGTCCAGAAAGGCCCTTTGCGCCAACCACGGTCTTCTTCGTTCCGGTGCCAGGTGCGTTCGACATGAAAGGGTATTTCGCCGTTGATCCAGGTCGTCTCCGGCACCCGAACAACTGTAAAGTCAGGATCGATCGGGAGCCAGTTGTGGTGCATGAAAAAACGTGCTGATTGTGCGCGGTAGCAGCGGTCGACATTCAGCCAGAATGGTGCAATATCATTTGTCAGACGCGCCTCGTCCACGCCAGCTCCACCCAGCTCGAAGGGATAGTTGCAACCCATGATATGCACCTTGTCGCCCAGCTCTTCTCGGGCAATTTTGAGCATCTCAACAATATGCCGACTGGAACTCCAAGCGGGATCGTGTGCCAGTGCACCCTCATATTTCAGGCTCTGGGCATGGTTGAACAGAAAGTCGAGCTTGATGTAATCATAACCCCACTCCCTGACATTACGGAAGGTTTCGTGCAGAAACTCCCGACTCTCGGCTACGCTCAGATCGAGACCATAGTAACTTCTGGTCAGACCTTCTCCTATCAGCCAGGGGTGCCCGTTGCGGTCTTTGAGCAGACAATGGGAACGGTACCGGTACAGCGGCGTATCTGGCTGCACCAGCAGCGGCGCGAGCCAGAGTCCTGCTTTGAAACCGGCCTGGTGGATCGACTCGGCCAGCGCAGCCATGCCACGCGGGAACTTCGCATTCGGCAACCAGTGGCCCCAGCCCGTCTGCCAGCCGTCATCCACAATGATATGCGTCAGCTTCTGCTTCTGCTTCAGCTCCTGATCCCCGGCGATAAACTCCAGGTTGGCGAGTATATCCTCTTCACTCACTCCAGTACTGTAACCATCCCAGGAGTTCCAGCCGAAAATTGGTTTGGCCAGTCTTGGACGCCTGTGCTTGCGGCCATAGGCTTGCAGCAACGGCAGGAGCCCCTGTCTGCTGAAGCGGACAGTCACCGCTGCGGATGCGTCAACCGTCAAACGGTCGCCTTCAACGGAAATCTTCGCAGCTTCAGGCAACGGCACGGGTGTCGAAATCAGAATCCCGCCACAGGGGGACATGACTCCCATAAATGTGAAGCTTTCAGCGTTTTTCCCGAATGCAACTGAGCCTGTGGGATTTCCCATTCCCCGCCCGCTGAGCAGAAACCGGATGGTCTCACAGCGGGGCACAAGCCGACAGGAAAAACGGCCGGACTCCAGGGTACCTTCAAAGTCTGTAAAGTCCAACAGAGGTGTGCGAATGATCTTCTGGTTTACATTCATGACGGTCACAGCAGATTGAAAGCTACAAAGGTTTGAAACAGCCACCATAGTATACGTATACATTAACCGTTGCAACCATAAATAAACGCTCTGGAAGAAAAGATGCTGTAAAATAAATGTCCTGCCCCTTTAACTGACAGATTGTCGGCAGTTATTCAAGGTAGGAAGGAAGCGTGGAATTGACAGACCGGATGTCTTAGCCGACACTGCTGAGTACTTTGCCACCCCATAATCGGAGAGCCGCACCATGTCTAAGCTGACCTTTCGTTCAACTCTTGCCGCCCTGTTTGTTTTCACCTTTGCCGCTAACCTTCTCTTGGCCGGCGAATGGCGCCTGGCGGGCGAAACCGATCAGGACGCTACCTCTTACAAAGTCGGCGACAAAATCAACTTTACCCTGCAGGCGCTGGAAGACGATCAGCCGGTTGCAGGACGCAAGGTCTCCTGGACCCGCAAGGGCGACGATGGCACTGTCGAAGAAGGTTCCGGCACTACCGACGAAAACGGACTGACCATCTCGACTTCGGCAAGTAAGCCTGGCTTCGTGTTGCTGATCGCAAAGCTGCTCGACGATGAAAGCCAACCGGTCAAGAACAGCAAAGGGCGCGAGATTACCTTCACCGGCGGTGCGGCAGCCGAGGTGACCGGGTTGCAGAGCGGCACCGAGCCGGAAGATTTCGACGAGTTCTGGCAGAAGAGCAAGGCCGCACTGGCTGCTGTGCCATTCAAATTCACGCTCGAAGCAGTGGAGACGGACAAGGAAGGCGTGGAGCTGTTCGATGTGAAGGTTGACTGTGCCGGCGACAAGCCCGTCTCTGGCTATCTGGCCCGTCCGCTGAATGCGGCTCCCAAATCCCTGCCGGCCGTCGTCAGCTTCCACGGATACGGTGTCCGCAGTGCCGGCAAACCGGTCAGTCACGCCACACAGGGTCGGATTGCCCTCGATATCAATGCCCACGGCATTCCGAACGGCCAACCACCAGAGTTCTACAGCGATCTGTCCGCCAACGAACTGCGCAGCTACGGCTTCAAGAACAATAACCCCCCGCAGGACAGCTACTTTCTCGGCATGATGTGGCGCGTCATGCGTGCACTCGAGTTTATCAAGGCCCAGCCGGAATGGGATGGCCGCAACCTCATCGTTTCCGGCGGCAGTCAGGGAGGATTACAGGCACTCGCCGCCGCCGCACTCGATAGCGATGTTTCCTATTGTGTGGCCAGCAAACCCTGGATGTGTGACCTGGCCGGAATCGAACAGGGACGGCTGCGCGGCTGGCGTCCCGAACTGGTGCCGGGACTGCTCTACTTCGACGGTGCCAACTTTGCCAAACGAATTAAATGCTCTGTCCTGCTCGATGCTGGTATGGGCGATACGACCTGTCCACCGTCAGGCGTGGCTGTTACTTTCAACAATCTGGCTGGCCCGAAAGAGATTGTCTATGCCCAGGGATCCGACCACATGTCATATCCCCCCAAATCCCCCAGTGCCTGGGCCGGCCTCTGGCGCTACTTCAACACTCTCAAGCCGCAGGATCAATAACTGCGACTCTGCTGCACGGCCTTGCGCCAACCGGCGCAGAGCTCAGTACGGCGGATGGAGCTCATCGCCGGACGGAACTCCCGCCCGGCCTGCCTGATCTCTTTCAGCTCGGCCAGATCGGCCCAGAATCCGGTTGCCAGTCCGGCCAGGCCGGCGGCACCGAAGGCTGTCGTTTCGAGCACGGCCGGACGCCTCAGCGGGATGCCGAGAATATCGGACTGAAACTGCATCAGAAAATTATTGGCCGCCGCACCGCCGTCCACCTGCAGATACTGTGGTACTGTGCCTGAGTCTTCCTGCATAGCCTGCAATAACTCATGGCTCTGATAGGCGATTGCTTCGAGCGCCGCCCGTACCAGATGGTCGCGCCCTGCCCCACGGGTAATTCCGGTGATAGTGCCACGGGCGCGCATGTCCCAATGTGGTGCCCCGAGGCCGGTAAAGGCCGGCACGATATACACCCCCTGCGTATCCGGAACACGCCGCGCACAGGCTTCGCTTTCGGCGGCACTGGCGATCAGTTGCATCTCGTCACGCAGCCACTGGATCACGGCACCGCCGGTGAAGACGCTGCCTTCGAGCGCATATTCGAGACCTCGCCCGATATCCCAGGCCACCGTCGTCAACAGGCCGTTACGCGATTCCATCGGCTGCTGGCCTGTCTGCATCAGCAGAAAGCAGCCTGTGCCATAAGTGTTTTTGGTTTCGCCTGCCTCAAAGCACCCCTGCCCGAATAGTGCCGCCTGCTGATCGCCGGCCAGTCCGGCCAGCGGAATCGGCACCCCCTCGAACAAATCCACCAGCGTCTCGCCCACAATACCGCTCGAGGGTACCACCTCCGGCAGCATCGACCGTGGAATCTCCAGCTCAGCCAGAATTTCGTCGTCCCAGCAACCGTCGTGGATGTTGTAGAGCATTGTCCGCGAGGCGTTGCCAGGGTCGGTCGCATGGACCCGACCACCGCTCAGTTTCCAGGTCAGCCACGAATCAACCGTGCCGAAGAGCAGGTCGCCACGCTTCGCCGCCTTTCGGGCACCGGACACATGATCCAGCAGCCAGCGCAGCTTGGTGCCCGAAAAGTAGGCATCGATCACCAGGCCGGTCTTGGCGCGGATCGGCTCGGCCCAGCCACGCTTGACCAGCGCATCACAGTCCGGCGCCGTGCGACGACACTGCCAGACGATGGCACGGCTGATCGGTCGCCCGGTTTGTCGTTCCCAGACGATGGTCGTCTCACGCTGGTTAGCAATGCCGATCGCCGCAACCCGTTCAGGACCGATCTGCTGCGCCGCCAGTACTTCACGAGCCACGGCGAGCTGGCTCTGCCAGATCTCCACGGCATCATGCTCGACCCAGCCGGGCTGCGGAAACCATTGCCTGATCTCCCGCTGTGCCCGACCCACGACTCCACCCCGACGGTCGAACAGCAGTGCCCTTGAGCTGGTCGTGCCTTGATCGAGCGCCAGGATATAGTCGCGTTTCATTCAGTCCTCCCAGGGGAAAGAGTAATTCAGCCCGAAGCGCTCGTTCACTTGCGAAAGCTGCTTCTGCAACACCGGAGGCACAGGGCAGCCGTGTTCCTTGCGGTAATTCCAGACGATCCACTCCTGCTCACCGGCCGTATAAATCCGGTCGTGTCCCGCTGCTTTGAGTGATCCGCGCAGATCGCGCAGGATCGATCCGGCAATCTTGCGGAAAATTGACGGCTGGATAAATTTGCTGATGTCGATCGCAATGAAGAAGTGCCCGAGCGAAATAGGAATCTTCTTGCCCGTCGCATCAAAACCCTTCAGGTCGCGCAGGAACTTGGAGTCGGAGAGAGCCGCCGAAAGGATCTCAACGACCGTCGCATAGCCATAGCCCTTGTAGCCACCGTTTTCATCGCCGATGCCACCGAGTGGCGTCAGGGCGCAGGTGCCGGCAGTCAAAGCTGCGAGAGCCTCGGCCGGATCGGTGATGGTGCTGCCATCCTGACTGATCACCCAGCCGGGGGGCATTTCCCGTCCGGCACGTTCGTAAGCTTCGATCTTGCCCCGCTGGCTGATGGAGGTCGCACAGTCGAGGTTGAAGGAAAACTCCTCATCCGTCGGTATGCCAAATGTCAGCGGATTCGTTCCGAGCATATTCTCCACCCCGAAGGTCGGCGCAATCGAAGGCCGCGCATTGGTGCCAGTAATGCCGATCATGTCGCGCTCGATGCACATGTCCACATAGTAGCCGGCGATACCATAGTGCGAAGAGTTGCGGACTGCCACCATGCCCGTGCCATATTCCGCCGCCTTGGCAATCGCCATTTCTGTCGCCTTCCTGGCAACCACATGTCCCATGCCGTCATTACCATCCAGCACGGCCGTTGTCGCACTCTCGCTCACTACATCGATTTTGGTCGTAGTGTTGAGAATCCCCTCATCAATCCGGTCCAGATAAATCGGCTTGAAACGACCGATGCCGTGCGAATCAATGCCCTTTTTGTCCGCCGCAATCAGCACATCGGCCACAATCGCGGCATCATCGCCCGGCAATCCGATCTTCTCGAACGCCTCGCACATGAAGTTTTCCAGCAGATCAAAGTCGGTCCAGACACTGTTCGGAGTCACATCGGCAGGGTTCACATCCATCTCCTGAATACTTTTTGGAGGGTGAGTTTTCCCACGAGACACAACCGCAGCGGCTGTGCGTGAGAGAGAAAGAAAGCGGCTGCATTATGAGGTCGTAACGCTGCTGCAAACCCTACAACTACTGCCGTGCCCGGTCAAGTGCGAATAGTTTTCAACTGCCATTTTCTCACGGTGTTGTTTTTTGATACCCGTGGTATAATGGATGCATGTTTTACAGCCTGTACTCCCGTTTCCCAAGAAAATTTCGCTCATGCCCCGGCCTTGCTTTTCTCTGTCTGGCAGTCCTGCTGTCTGTCGGTTGTTCCGACAGGAGCCGGGCACCCGCAAATGCACTGACTGAGCTGACGCTTGAGGAGGAGGCCGCCAGCGCACAGGTCAAACTTCCCGCCAGCCTGATTGTTGTTGCGGGGCAGAGTCTGGACCTTGCCATTGACTTGCACCTGCCCGAAGGCTGGCACACCTACTGGATCAACCCCGGCGAAACAGGCATGGCACCGCAGTTCAACTGGACGCTCCCCGAGGGGCTTGAGCTGCAGCAGGTCCACTTCCCCATGCCGCGACGTTTTGTCGACGACGACATCGTCTCATTCGGTTACGAGGGCCAGCCACGCCTGATCGCCACCTTTTCCGTCGCCCGGGATTTTGCTCTCGCCCGGTCCGAGATCAAGCTGCAAACCGAATGGATGGTCTGTCGGGATGTCTGTCTGCCGGTCTCCTCCACCGCCTCAACCACACTGGATCTGGCGTTGGACACGGATGCAGCAGACGCCATCACCCCCGCCAGCTCCCTGCCTGCCGACTTCCCCATCCCGGTAGACAACTGGCAGGTCGAGGCTCGTCTCAGCGGTAGAAACATCCTGCTCGATCTAAAGCCGCAAGAAGCAATCGACCTCACAGGTGCCCTTGTTTTCTGCCACGAACGCGGACTGCTCAACGAATCCGCTCTGCCAGCCGTTTCCCGCACTGGTGAAAGCTGGCAGACCCTGCTGCCGCCCGGTTTCACGCTACCTGCCGCCGGCAACCTGTTCGAAGCTACTCTTGTTCTGCCGGATTACTCA
>CAZMGQ010000050.1:0-10036 GCA_964565855.1 uncultured Lentisphaerales bacterium
TCGGATTTCTAATCCGAGGGTCGCAGGTTCGAGCCCTGCTGGGGGTGCCATTTTTTTATGTAGATGTGGTAGATGCAGTTTTCGCCTGATATTTCCGACGTTGATTTGATGCTACGGGCGGCCAGACACGACGATCGTGAGGCTTTTGCCGAGCTGGTAAAACGTCATCAGCAACCTCTGGCGAACTTTTTCATGCGCAGCGGCGTTTATGATGGTGTGGAGGATCTCGTCCAGGAGACCTTCATCAGGCTCTTCCGCTATCGCTCACGCTATCAGCCCCGGGCCAAGTTCACGACCTTTCTCTACCTGCTCGCAAGGCAGGTGCGCATTGATATGCTGCGACGTCTCAAACGGCGCAAGGACCTGCACGAACGTGCCGGTGCCGAGCTGCCGCAGACGATACAGCCATCGGCCGCTGCCCGTGGTGCCGGGATCGACCTGACCGCCGCACTGGCGCAGCTCTCCGAACCGATGCGCGATGTGGTGATACTGGCCGTGCTGCAGGGGCTGCCGCAGAAAGAGGTGGCGGAGGTGCTGAAGATTCCTGTCGGTACAGTCAAGTCGCGACTCTTCGTGGCTCTGGGCCGTCTGAGGGAATATCTGGGACAGGGAGATACAGAATGACAGTCACCACAAATGATACCTGCCGCTGGCAGGAAGATGCCGCCATGGCCGCCACCGATGCTGCACACGGTCGCCAGCCGGATGCCGCCTATATGCGTCATGCCGAAAACTGTGCCTCCTGCACTGGCTACCTGCGCGACGCGGAGGAGATTGTCGCCGCTCTACGAGCCCTGCCCCAGGCTGAAACAGTCGATCTGGTCTCGCAGGTCATGACCCGGCTCGACCAGCAACGTCCAGCCATCAACTGGCGTCGCGGCCTGATCTGGACTGCCGCAGCCGCCGCCCTGCTGATACTGACTTTCTCCATTCTGCGCGAACAGCCCCGGACGCCGCTCCAGACTCCGGCTGTCGATACTGTCGCAACCACCGAAGATCAAACCACTGAAGAACTGCCCAGCTTTGCCGCTGCCCATGCCGAGGCCGTGGCCTGGCTGGTGGCGCAACAGCATGAGGATGGACGCTGGGATGTCGCCGCCCTCGGTGGTCGCCGCCAGCATGAACCGGCCCTGACAGCTCTCGCCCTGTTGGCCATCCGCGGCCAACAGGAAGAACCGGCCTGTGAAAAAGCCCTCGAACGTGGCATCTCCGCTCTGGTAGCCATGCAGAACCCCGACGGCAGCTTCGGCGGGGCTGACGACTTCATGATGTACAACCACGGCATGGCCACGACGGCCCTGCTGCGTCTCTGGGATGCCGGTGCCGCCGTCCACCGTGAAGCGCTCGATTCCGCCATCGCCTTCACCCGCCGGGCCCAGCAGCTCGACGGCGGCTGGGGCTACCAGCCGGGCAATGGCAACGGCCAGCCCAACACCTCCGTCTCGGCCTGGCAGCTCGAAGCCCTCGGCCTCGCCCGCCAACATGGCTGGGGCGATCCGCAGGGAAACCTGCGCCGTGGCCTCTGGTGGCTCTCGCGTCTGACCGATTCACGCAACATTGTCGGCTACCATCAGCCGGGCGATATGCCCTCAACCCAGGTCACGACCACGGCCGTGGGGGTCTACAGCATGCTCGAAGCCGGCCAGGGCATCGAAGGAGTGCGGGAGCTGGCGGTTAAAATGGCCCGGCGCCTGACGCGCCTGATCGACACCCCGACCCTCGTTGCCGCCGACAATCCCTATCGCGACTATTTCGCCTCACGTGCCAGTGAAGTCTGTGCCACAGCCAAGTTCACCAAAACCGCCCGGCCCGACATGACCGGCCTGCGCGACCAACTGGTCGCCCGCCGCATCGCCACCGGCGAAACCCGCGGCACCTGGAATCCGGGCGATGCCTATGCCGAGGTCGGTGGCCGCCTCTACACCACCAGTCTCGCCGCCATGGCTTTGCGGGAATAAGCATCCTCAATCAGCGTGACCTGGCACGAGCACACGCAGGGCACCGGGACGAACTGTCACTTCCAGTTCCTGCCCGGCATCCACCAGTTCGCCGTCGATCTGGATCGGATGTGAGTTCTCGCGCCGCACGACCATGCGGCTGAAGCGTCGGAAAATAATGCGCGGCGTATCCTTGAGACCGCCATCGAAAACTTCGGCGATATTGGCCAACAGAATCGGCATGTCGCGATGATGCGCCGCCGCCAGCTCCAGCAGCCCGTCGCTGCCGCTGGCATCGTCCGCAATCAAGGCCCCGCCGCCCCAGCCGGAGAGGTTGCCGATGGTAAAAAGCACCGGACGTTCGAGCTGCATTTGCTCGTTGTCATCAAGAACCGCCTCAATCGCCTGCGGACGATAGTCGAAAAACTCATAAACACCCGCAAAAACATACGACCAGACGCCCCGGACGGGCGAGCGATTGTAGGTTTCCACCAGGGCCGCATCCCAGGCCATACTGCTGCTCACCAGAAAAGGATGCTGGTTTACGAGTCCCACGTCCATCTGCTGGACCGTGCCCCCGGCCAGTTGGGCGATGGCTTCGACCGGACGCATCGACTGGCCGAAATGACGTGCCAGACCATTGCCGCTGCCCAGCGGCACCACCGCCAGACAGGCTTCCTTGCCCAGCAGCTCAACTCCGACCGAGTTGACCGTACCATCGCCGCCGGCCACGGCAAAACAGTCCACCCCCGCCGCCAGAGCTCGACGCGTCCAGACCTGTGTCTCCTCCCGACTGGAGGGAAACTGATAGCTGATCTCGTCTGCTGCAGAGCCCCAGTGTTCTTCAAACGCCTCCTGAATCGAGTCAAACGACCAGCCGCTGCCCGAGCGGCGGTTGACGATGACGCGGACGTGTGAAAACTTTATCATATTTCAAAGGTCAGTAAGCCAGGCGCGGAATAATATGCTGTACCAGCCAGCCGCAGATCAGCCAGTTGATGCCCAGCGCATAAAGCGAGGCAATAGCATCGTCGATGGTAATCCCCAGCCCCCCCGGCAGATTCTGCAGCCGCCAGGCCGGAAAGGGTTTAATGATATCCATGAGACGATTGACAACAAAGGCCACGGCCAGCATCCACCAGTTGCCCGATTCCAACCAGGGCAGACCGATGGCGCAGATCGGGAAGGTCAGGTACTCGTCGGCGACAATGCGGCCGTCATCCTTCCGCCCCCCCAGCTCACGCTCGGCCACCGAACAGATCGGAATACAGACCAGAGTCAGCAGCAGCACAAAAACAATCTGCACGGCAACAGGCTGCCGGGCCATCAGCCACACTAGCGGCAAGCCCAGCAGGGCACCTACCGTACCCGAGGCCACCGGACTGTACCCCAGCCCGAAACCGGTAGCTATCCATACACAAAGCCGTCTCATCCTGCCGATCTCCTAGAGTTCCTGTATTCTATCATTTCACTTCCGGGTGTCATCCTTTGCAATTACGGCTCGGCACAGCCTCGCCCTCCAATCTATGGATTCAAGCAACCGTTGACTTCTAAAATGGAGGGCGAACCTGTGGTGGCCGCTAAACAAGAAAAGTACATGTTCAGAAAAGTGAAAGCATCCTGCACGATCAAAAACGCGATTCAAGCCGATACAACTTGCGTGGATTGTCCCACAGCCAGCCCCGGGCCATGGTCAGTGCCTCTTCTTCGCTCATCTGGCCAGCAACAACCCGTTTGGCAAGCACAGTGGCAATCGTTTCACGTGCCATAACAAGGTGGCCATAGACCTTTTCGACCGGCGTCACATAGTCGCCTCCGAAACCGATCAACTTGTTGGCCGGTAGCAGGTCGATGGCCTCATCCAGTGCGGCTGTTGCGCAGGTCGTCGAGATGATGTAGAGCCAGCAGAGGTTGAGCCAGACATTGGAAAACCCCTTGCCCAGCATCAGGGTTTCGCGCACCCAGGGATACCCCAGGTGATAGACGTCGAAACGTGTTTCCGGATGCCGCTGCAGCACCGGTATCATATTGAGCGGATCTATGGCGCGGAAATCATCCCAATAGCCGGCATGCACACATACCGTAAAATCCAGTGCCGTCGCCTCTTTCAGAGTTTCTTCGAGTACATAATCGCGCAACGGATTGCCGATGGGCTTGCCGCTTTTGTCAGTCTGTGAAATTTCTTTAACGGTTCCGCGCCGCAGATCCTCAAAGAGTTCCAAAGCCGCTTTTCGATCCGGATCACCGTAGGGCCACGACCAGATCTTGATGCCGATGGCACCTTCGTCACGACTCCGGTGCAGATAGCGCCTCATTTCGTCCAGATAGTCGTCCAGCGAATTGAGACTGGCCTCCCTTGCAAACCGCGGCCGGTGCAGGTTCTCCCATATATCGAAGGCCCCAAGACCGGGCACAATCGGAATCAGCAGCTCACTGTCGGTATCGGTTGCCTGAAACTGGGTCAGACAGACCTCGATCTTGCAGGTCTCCCGCAGAACCTTGTGGTAAATACCGGGCTGGTTGGCGACCTGCATCTGATGCGACAACTCTTCGATTGTATCCGCCGAGAGGTTGGTGCAGCCGTAGAATTTTTCTGCCGCCAGACGCACACTGCGCCCGTAGCCGGTGAACTTGATGTTTTCCCAGTGTGGCGCAACTGTCGCCCAACGCTGTTGCAGAGGCATGTCGTGATCGAATAACGACTCATATTCCGCCGGCGTCATGCCCGATCTAAACAGGTCATGACGGGTATAGTGTGAAAAGAAGGTCAAGGCATCAACCTTCTTTGCCACCCGTACCCGTTCCGGCGGCAGGTGCTCGTGCGCATCGATTATCCGTAAATCACCGATGGCATCCAGCAGCCGCTTGTAAACAGTTTCACTCATTTGACAGCCTTTGTTGCGATTTCCGGCAAGGTTAACACAAATCAGCAATCAAAGAAAGATCCGGCAAACGCCCTCCGATAAAAAAAAGCGTTCGCCTGACTGTCTCTGACTGTCCCCGTCAAATCCCTCAGGCGAACGCTCCCGCTGTTGTTCACTAATTCAGCGTCACGAAAAAATCATAAATCAGAACTCCCATCCCAGTGCGGCTGTCGTGGTAAAGCCACTCAGATCAAGCTTCACACGGTTTGTTCCGACATCGGCACTCAGTTTGTCGACCACCTCGTAGCCACCGGAGAGATCGACATGCCAGTTGCCGCCCAGGGCGAAAGTGGCGCCGAATTCCAGAGCTGCACCCAGACGCAGGCTGGATTTGTCGCGTGAGTCACGCCAGGTGGCCAGTTGTCCCTTGTCGGATTGGAAAACCTCATCACGCGTCAACTCAAGGTCGATGATGTTGAAGGTGACTGCCGGACGAATGCTCAGTTCAACACCTTCAGCAACCGTCTGCCCAATGCGTCCGCCGACCACGAACTGGTACAGGGCTGCTTCGATGCCGATCCTGGCATCGCTCAGGGCCGTCCAGGTAGTGGTTTTACTGCCGGTAATTCTGGCATCACCCCCACCGTAAGGTTCACCATGCACGTCCACATAGCCGGTAAAGATGTAGCCGCTTCCCGCGTCCGGGCTACCGGATCCGCCGGAACCAGTCGACGTTGCACCATAACTTCCACCTGGATCACCCGGACTGGGGTCGTCGCCAATCTCCGGCTCACACCCCTCGTAAAACCAGTAGCTGTAGTTCATACCACTACCGCCGCTCCAGCGTGTCGTGGTTTCACGGACGGTCTGTCTGTAGCCCTGACCACGGATCGTTTTATCCATGCCCCAATAGCCACGGAAACCGAGCAGCAGATCGGTAAACATCTCACGCGTTTCGGACAGACGATAAAGGGCATCGATACGTATCCCCGCCCCGTCGAGCGTGCGACGATCGAAGCTCATCTCACCACCATCTGATTCAACAGACCGCCTCACCGATGAGCCATCCGCAATACCGCTGTCAGGCACAGCCAGTTTGAACAAGTATTCAGCATCGGCTGCCCAGTACTCGCCACCAGTCACCGGTGCAGTGAAAGTCCCAGGTATTTCCGGTCCGACCGTACCGTCGTCAAACTTCATGCCGGTGGCAGGGTTGTATGGCGGCGGGTCGAACACGCCTGCCTCAGTCGCTTTCGCAGCCGATAAATTGGGCACTTTGCCTTTGACCGTCCTCGCTGCCTGCATGCCGGCGGCAGCAGCTTTTGAAGGCCCTGAAACTCTCGCCTTCATGTTCCCGCGGTAAGCGGGGCCGGTTTCAATCGCCAGTCGCCACTGACAGATAAAAAGGGAGTCGCTAACAGTGCTAGCATCATAGCCCCCTTCCAGGTTGCACAATGTCGCATTACCATGTCCAAGGTCGTCGAGTTCATGGCTTTCCTCCTGTTGAAATGATGCCGACCTTACGGCGTTGGAAACGAAGCTATCAGACATATTACAGTAAAGCAAGTTATTTAATAGTGTTTCTAGGATTTAAGGTCATTAAATAACTTTTCTCCACTCCAGGAGCAATTGTCACCTTGCCCGAGGACAACGAGACAGTCATCATGGTACCATGCACTGCCTTTAACACCACTCTTTTACTTGACATTATTTCACCGCCAGACCAATATCGCCCTTTTTTCAGGTTCTACCATGTCTGTTCTACGAGTCAGCCCCAAATGGGAAAGCCCTCAGACGGTTGCCAGCTTCACCCGCGGCACGCCGAATCAGGTTCTGATGGACTTCGCCCGCTCTTTCGCACAGCCCGCCCGCTGTCTCGATATCGGCTGTGGTGCGGGGCGCAACAGCTTTCCCCTGGCTGCACTGGGCTTCCATGTCGAGGGGCTGGACTGGTCGGCACCGATGATCACCGCCGCCCGGGAACGTCAGGCCACTGAAGCGGGCGGCAACCGAACCGCATTTACTTTCGGTCCCATGGCCCCTCTGCCCTACCCTGACGCCAGCTTTGATCTGATTGTCGCACATGGTGTCTGGAACCTGTCAGTCTCCGACGCAGCGTTCCGACAGGCGTTACAGGAAGCTGCCCGCGTTGCCAAACCTGCGGCGGGTCTCTTTGTCTTCACCTTCTCGCGCAGCACGCTCCCGCCCGCTGCTACCCCCGACCCCGGGCAGCACTATACTTTCTCCGGCTGGAATGGCGAGCCGCAGATTTTTCTCACCGACTCACAGTTGCAGTGCGAGCTGAGCCGCGTTGGATTTCTCCTGGAAAAGGACACATCTGTCACTGAATATCAGCGACCGGCGGCCGCGGCAGACAAGCCGGGACGCTTCCCCGCACTTCTCGAAGCACGATTCAGGTGGGGAGCGTAATTACGGCAGTGCCATCAAGCATGTCCGCGGTTTAGACGGACAAAACCGCTACTTGATTTCGTCGGAGCGTGAAACGACAAACTCCAGCAACGCGGCAAAGGTGCCGAAATGTGCGGCGTTGAAATCTCCCCCGTCCAGCTCCAGGCCGAACTCCTCCTCCAGCCCGACAACCAGCTCCAGCAGGTTGACCGAGTCCACGCCGAACTCCTCCGAAAGGGAGACATCCGGCGGAATATCGGCGGGATCGACGCTCAGAAACAGCCGATCCACAATCATGTGGCGTAGTCGAGACTCAATTTCGCTTTTATTCATGGCACGCTCAGAAGGTGATGATTTCGTATCCCTCGTTACGGAAAGGCAGCATCGCAGGGTGACCCGACATATCGTTCAGCAGTTCGAGGCCATGCTCTTTGGCCGCTTCGAGTGTGCCCAGCTTGCCGGCGCAGCCATAACATACGCCTGCCACCAGTCCGGCTTCCAATGCCTTGTTCCAGAGGGGGTTCAGCAGGGTGCCGGTGCGATAAAGGTCAGGAATCAGCTTGACTGAGGCACCTTCCAGAATGATCTTGGCGTCCTGACCCTTCTCATGCATATCTAGGGCATTCAGCAGGACATGGATAAAGCACATGGCATCGCCATTGAACACAAACAGTGCAAACTTTTTCATCTATTTCTCCGATTTTAATTACTGAATAGTGCAAAGCACATACCGCTACATTGTGGCACGTAGCCGCTCGGGATGCAATCGTGTTTATTTTTTACAAAAAATGGCCGCCGCTTTGTTTTTCTGCTCCATACTCAGTCCGCCAACGGCAGGCTGCGCTCTTCGCGGGTATCGAGATGCTTCAGACGTACCTGACCGCTGGCACGGTCGTCGGGACCGATATAGGCCGCCTCGGCATAAGTCGAGGATCCGGCCCGGCTGAAGAAAGCCCGCGGTTTCTGCGGCTCCAACTGTAGCTCAACCATCGCGCCGTCGGCCCGCAGCCGGGCCGTGAGGACAGTCGCAGCGGCCCGATCTTCCGGCGTCATGTAGCCCACGATGATGCCATCACGTGCGACGGACATCACCTCGCCCTCCAGCTCCTGCAGCAGTTCGGCGATAACCACATCGCCAAACCCCATGCCCACGGCACTGGCCGCCTTGCCGCCGATGGTCGAAAGCAGACCGTCATACCGTCCGCCACCGAAAATCGCCCGCAGCTTGCCGGCCGTATCAAAAGCCTCGAAAACGATCCCGGTATAGTAGGCCAGCCCCCTGACTACTGAAATATCAAACCGGACCAGTTCCTCAATCCCGTAGATTTTCAACAACGCAAAGAGATCGCGCAGATCTTTGAGTGCCGGGGAGTCTGCCCCGACGTACTGTTCCGCATCTTCGAGCGAACTGATTTCCAGCAGGCTGAAAGCTTTTTCACAACTTGCCGCGTCTAACCCCTCAGCCGTCAGCAGCGCCCGAATCTCGTCATCCGGTATTTTGCCCCGCTTGTCGAGCGCCAGGAAAACTGCCGCATGGAAAGTGCCGTCCACCCCGAGAGCCGCCAGGATTTCGGAAAGCAACTCTCGATTGCTGATGCGGATCCGGTAAACCGAGTCGCTCACCCCCATACGGCGCAGGGCGTCGACTGTGGTGGCAAGCACCTCGGCTTCGGCACTGACACTTTCGGTGCCGACCACGTCGAGATTCCACTGATAATGCTCGCGCTTGCGACCACGCGTCATGCGCTCGTAGCGGAAACACTGGCCGACCGTGAACCACTTGAGCGGAAAAGTCAGCGATCCCTGACGGGCGGCGATCATCCGTGCCAGCGAGGGCGTAATCTCCGGACGCAGCGCCAGACGGCGCCCGCTCTTGTCCTCGAAAGCATAGATCTGCTGGACGATTTCTTCCCCGGCCTTACGCTCCAGCAGCTCGAGCGATTCCACCACACAGGCATCAAAAGGCTCAAACCCGGAAGCTCCGGAAGCAGCCCGCCAGGCATCGAAAATGCGGTTGCGCAGACGCATATCTGCGGGATAAAAGTCCCGCATACCGCGTGGCGCGGTAAAGGAAACTGGCTGGGACATGCTGCTATCTCTTGGCGGCGGCGACACGTTCGCGCATCTGTTTGCCGGGCTTGAATCTCACCGACCGGCGGGCCGGAATCTCAACCGTCTGTTCCGGCTGGTTCGGATTGCGCCCGATGCGGGGACGACGGATCACGATTTCAAAAACGCCGAAATCGCGGAACTCGATGTGACGCCCCTTGACCAGCGAGTCAGTCATCATGTCGAGCGTACTCTGAACAATCGCCGCCATTGTCTGCTGCGGCACATCGTACTGACCCGAAAGCTCCAGCACGATGTCACGCTTGGTCAATGCGGGCGGACGAACCTTGCGGCCCACAGGACGACGGGCGCCCTTGGCTTGAGCGGCAGAGTTTGATTTTGAGTTTTTCTCTTGAGCTGACATTGTCTTTTCCTTGATTGATGATAAATTATCGGTCTTCTGTTACTGTGCCACGCAGACGCGCGGCAATTTCTTCGGCCGCTGCTGCCAGCGGCACAAGCTCGGGCTCAGTCTCCTTACGCCCTTTGACTTCCACGCAATTTTGCGCCAGTGCCCTCGCACCGACGACCACGCGGATGGGAAAGCCGATCAGGTCGGCATCCTTAAACTTTACTCCGGGACGTTCCGGACGGTCATCGACGAGCACATCGAAGCCCAGCGAGACAAGCTCTTTTTCGAGCTTGTCAACTGCCGCGGCACATTCCGGTTTGTCACCATCCAACTGCAGAATGGCGACCTCGCAGGGGGCTACCGTA
>CAZMGQ010000051.1:0-10007 GCA_964565855.1 uncultured Lentisphaerales bacterium
TGGCGTAGAGTTGCTGGTCGATCTCGGGGATGGATTTTGTCCAGTCGATGTCACTTTGGGGCGTGAAGTCTTGCAGGGGGACATAAATCCATTTTTCACGTGGATTATGTTGGGTTACTTTTAGAATACCAAGCATTGTGCGGGCGAACTTGGACTTAACATATTTCAAACAGTTTTGTGCCTCAAGCTCTTCATCAAAAGCCCCGATTGAAATGAAGGTTTCTGTGAACCCCACAAGGGGTTCCCCCACAAGGGGTGTACTTAAAACTTCACCAATGGCTCCAGAGCCATTGGATTTAGGTAGTATTACTTTATAGTTTTGTCGACCATAGAATGCCCTGAGTAGATAAACGTTTCAGTTTTCTCTTCAACCCTGTAAATCAGCACATAGTTGTTGATGACGGCCTTCCGATATCCTTTTATCTTGAGACGCGGGTCATTGCACTTTGCATAGACGAACGGGGTGCGTGCAAGCAGTGCAAAACATTCCTCCACCTCATCGATAAAGGAATTGGCAGCTACCGGATTTGCGAGGGTGTGTGTCATATACTCTACAATAACCGCCAGATCCTTTTCGGCGGCGGCGGTCAGCAGGATTTTATATGACTTTTTCACGCACCTCTCAATCGACGCAGTGTGTTTTCTGCATCATCTACTTGACCTTTGGCTATCTGTTGCTCGGCAGCCTCGAGCTTGGCATAGATATCCAGCTTGGACATGGTATCCTCATACTTGGCAATACTCATGATCACCATATCACCATAACCATTTTTTGTAATAAAAATGGGTTCGTTGCTGGCACGGCAAAGCTCTGAGATCTTTGCCGTATTTTTCAGTTCCTTGATGGGTAGAATTGTGGCCATACTAAGATCCTCCTTCTGTCTTGATTATGTCATAATGTAGAATTACGATGCAACCCCTTTTCATGAATTTCCATGTGTTTTCAAAGTAACGTCGTGTCAAGCTGAGGCCCAACCGGGACATGATCGCGCCAGGGTCTCAAACGGGATCATTTCGTAGGTCTCCCAATTCATGACTCCGGCTTTTTCACCGGCAATAGCTTCCCATTCATCGTCAATTTTGAAGCTTCCAAAAAGGGAAAGCTGTGGATCATCTGGAGGGGGCATATCAATGAGGAATGGCTGTTCGAAATTGCTCTTCTTTTTTTTGCTATCTGAGAGAGGAATCGTATATGTCAGCCCATCCATCTGGAAGAGGTTGAAGCTGATAATGATTGCGATTTCTTCCATCAGAATGCGCGCCGGTCTGCGCCGCCATCTGGCCCTATAATAATCGTAGTAGGTATGGAGGAGATTTTCGCGGGCCAGCAGGAGCGAATCGCCATTCCACTCGAAGCCGTAGCTTGCCTGAAAAGCAATTGTGGTCAGCCGCTGCCACTCGGCCTTGTCGGAAACTTCGGCACTGATGCGGGCGAGCTTGCGGTCAACAAAACCACAGCGTTTAGCGAGGGGGATGAGCTTGCCGGTCTCCATGTCGTAGCGGGTGGCCATGTAGGGGGCTTCGCCACAGGTGATTTCGAGCCACTTGCGTCGGACATAGGTTTCGAGGTCGTCTTGTTGGAAGCCGGCATCGACAGCATCGTTCTGCTTTTTGACAATCCAGGTGGGGGTAAAGACCTCGGCTTTAGTTCTGGTACGTTCTTTCTGGAGGTCCGATGTTTTCCGGGCACGGGGTACAACCAGATTGCTATGTTCGCCGGCAATCAGGCCGGGAGTGATCTGAGCCTTCGGGTCATAGGCTACAGGGTCGACATCCGCATAGTTGTCGGTGGCCCAGATGATATTATGCAGCTTGCCCCTGCGGGAGCGTGTTCTGTCGAGCAGCAGAATATCCAGCAGTCCGGGCATTTGTGTGCGGACATCGAGTTTTGCTCTGGCACGTGCTGGCGTCTGCCTTTTCGTCTGCTTTTCGTCTGCTTTCTGCTGCAATTAAATGAATCTCCGCTGGCTTTAGGACAGGCCGAGTGACAGTTTTCAACAGTCGTACGATGATTGGGAATTGTACCGTCTGTCCTGCAGATCAAGGTATCTTATTCAGGGCTGAAATGCAAGACAGGGCGAATTTGGAACGGATGTGAAGTGTGTGACTGTAATCTTGCAAATGAATTGCCAGATTACATACCGTGGCAGAGTCCGGACTCTGCCACGGGCAATGGATTAAACTGTCTCGTAATTCTATCCGGCAAGTAGTAATATGAGGGATTCATGAAGAGGAGGAAATCCATGCGGTACAGTTTCAATTGGCTGAGGCAAGTCGGGGTGGCGGCAGTCGCGCTGATGGTTTGTCTGGGTGCATCAAATGCCGACTATCTGGTGGACTTTGAGGGGGCACCCGCCAAGGGTGCCTATGCTTCGGGCAATGTGGTGCTGAATGGTATCAACTGGAACATGACCGAAGCACTGATCGGTGGCAGCGAGCCGGCGGATTGGAAAAATGAACTGAAATCGGCCCGTCTGCGTGGCTACGGAACCTCCAGCATGACCATGTTGGAGGATAAAACCGAAGGTCTGGGAACTGTCAGTTTTTATTACCGCCGCTACGGTACTGACACGCAGGTGGATTGGAAAGTGGAATACAGCAGCGACGAGGGCGATACCTGGACTCAGGTCGGGGAGGACTTTACAGCCGCGGCCAGCGATACGGAACAGCTCTTTTCCGAAGAAGTCAATGTTGTGGGCAATGTCCGCATCCGCATCAAACGGGCCACGGAAAGTGGCACGAAAAATCAGCGCCTCAACATCGACGATATTCTGCTGACAGATTATGAGCCTTCGGACTGGCTGGCTACTCCGACCGGGCTTGTGTCCAGCGATGTCGGTGCCGATGGTTTTACCGCCTCATGGGATGCCGTGACAGGGGCTGAAGCGTACAAAATAAGCATCTATACGATTGAATTCAGCGGCAGTTGGCCGGATTTTGACGAAACTCTGATTCCCGTTGCAGGCTGGCAGGATGTGGTGACAACGAGTGCTTCCAAAGTTGTCACGGGCCTTGCACCCAAAACAACCTACTATTGGCAGATCGTGGCCGTTGATGATGAAATCGAGAGTGATCCCTCCGGGTTTGCCGAAATCACGACACTCGACGCGGGTGGTGGTGAGCCTGCTGAAGCACCGGCTGTCACGGCAATTGAGCTGCTGCCGGCAGGTGGTGTTTCAGTGACCTGTGACTCGGAGAGCGGCGGAGAATATCTGCTACAGTGGACCGACAGTCTGGTGCAGCCGATCAGTTGGCAGACAATTGAAGACAGCAGTCGTGCCGGCACCGGCGGCAATCTCACTTTGACGGACACCAGCGATCGTGGGGCCGCCTGTTTTTATAGAGTTCTGGTCAGGCCCTGAGGTGGCGCGGTCTTTATGAGTCGTGAATATATTGAAATCCGGGGAGCCAGGCAGAACAACCTGCGCAACCTGAATCTCGACATACCGCTGCAGACGATGACAGTCGTGACCGGTGTTTCCGGCTCGGGCAAGTCTTCGCTGGCGTTTGATACGGTCTATGCCGAGGGGCAGCGGCGCTACGTCGAAACCTTTTCGTCCTATGCCAGACAGTTTCTGGAGCGGATGGATCGTCCGGCAGTCGATCAGATCGACGGTATTCCGCCTGCCGTAGCCATCCAGCAGGCCAATCCGGTGCGGACATCACGCTCGACCGTCGGCACGATGACCGAGATCAATGACCACCTGAAGCTGCTCTTTGCACGGGCGGCAAAGCTCTACTGTGCGGGCTGCAACCGTGAGGTGCGCCCCGAGTCGCCCGATCTGGTGGCAGAGTCTCTACTCTGCCCCACGGATGGCTGGCGGGACAGTGCGGCGGAGGTCGTTTTCGAGATTGCACGACCGGAGGGCTTCTCGGAGGATGAAGTCCGGGAGCTGCTGGAACGGCAGGGGTACCGGCGTGTCGCTTTTCTGGAAGATGGCACGGCCGAGGTGATCCAGGATCGGGTGCGCTTGCAGACAGCCCGGCGGGCACGGCTGGTCGAAAGTATCGAGACGGCCTTCCGGCATGGACAGGGCAAGGTGGTGGTTTATCGGCTGGATAGCGAGGGGCGGCGCGACGGTGAGGTGCGGCGGTTCTCGGACGGGCTGCACTGTGCAGAGTGTGATCTGCTCTATCGTGAAGCCACACCCAATCTCTTTTCCTTCAACTCGCCGCTCGGAGCCTGTGAAACCTGTCGCGGTTTTGGCCGGACGATTACTTTTTCGGAAACCCTGGTGGTGCCGGACGACAGCAAGTCGCTGGCCGACGGTTGTATCCGTCCCTTCCAGACCGACAGCTATCTGGAGTTTCAGGACGAGCTGGTAAAGGCGGCGCGGCGCAAAAAAGTACCGGTGAAAACACCCTGGCGTGACCTGACCGAGGAACACCGCCGCTGGGTGATGGAGGGGGAGGGCGACTACGAATCCGGCAAGTGGTGGGGGGTGCAGCGGTTTTTCGACTGGCTCGAATCACGCGCCTACCGGATGCATGTGCGTGTTCTGCTCTCGCGTTATCGAGAGTACCGTGAGTGCCACGCCTGTCGCGGTGCGCGTCTGAAACCCGAAGCACTCAACTGGAAACTCGATGACGGTCAGCAGCAGCTCAACCTGCATGGAATTGCCCTGCTTCCGATCGGTGAGGCACGTCTTTTCTTCCGGCGACTTGAGGAGCGGCAGGATCTGGACGAGGCCGGCAGTCTGCTGGTCGAAGAGATCGTCTCGCGGCTCAATTTTCTCTGTGATGTCGGTCTCGAGTATCTGACACTCGACCGGCAGTCGCGCACCCTGAGTGGTGGCGAAGTACAGCGTATCAACCTGAAAACTGCGCTCGGCAGTGCGCTGGTGAATACTTTATTCGTACTGGACGAACCCAGCATCGGGCTGCATCCGCGCGATGTCGGGCGGCTCAATACCGTACTGCACCGGCTGCGCGATGCCGGCAATACGCTGCTGGTGGTCGAACATGATCCCGATGTGATTCTGGCCTCCGACCGGGTGGTCGAGATGGGCCCCGGCCCCGGTGCCAGGGGTGGTAATGTCGTTTATCACGGTCAGCTCAAGGGATTGCTGGATGCGCCGGATTCGCTGACAGGCGATTACCTGACAGGGCGTCGCCAGGTGGTGGCGGGAGTAGGTCAGGGCGAGCGTAAAGAGCTGCAAACGATGCGATTGCTGAAGCTCTATGGTGCCAGCGAACACAACCTGCGCGGAATCGATGTCGAGTTGCCGCTCGACCGGCTGGTGGTCATCACCGGTGTCAGCGGCTCGGGCAAATCGACCCTCGTCAACGACGTGCTTTATCCGGCCGTGGCCCGGAAGCTGGGCAAGACAGTCGAGGAAATTCCCTCCTTTGAAAGGCTCGAAGGCGAATCCTTGCTGGCCGACATCGTGCTGGTTGACCAGTCGCCAATCGGCAAGACCACCCGCTCCAATCCGGCGAGTTATGTGGGGGCTTTCGATGCCATCCGACGCTTTTTTGCGGCTCTGCCCGAGGCTCAGACCAGGGGCTTCGGTTTTGGCGATTTCAGCTTCAACGCCGGGCGGGGACGGTGTCCGGCCTGTGGCGGCACTGGTTTTGAGCTGATCGAAATGCAGTTTTTGAGCGATGTCTATCTGCGCTGCGAAGAGTGTGGCGGGCGACGCTACCATGCCGAACTGCTGGAAGTGACCTTTGCCCATGAGGGGCGGCGGCTCTCGATTGCCGATGTGCTGGAGTTGACCGTGGACGAAGCGCTGGGTGTCTTTCACGCCACGGCTGCCATCACGCGGGCCCTGCAGCCGCTGGCCGATGTGGGGCTGGGCTATCTGCAACTGGGACAGCCGGTGCCGACCCTCAGTGGCGGTGAAGCGCAGCGGTTGAAGCTGGCCGGACACCTGGCCGAAGAAGCACTTTCCAAGACACGTGGCCGCAAGCTCTTCCTGCTGGACGAGCCGACGACCGGGCTGCACTTTGCCGACATTGCCGTCCTGCTGCGGGTATTGCGGCGGCTGGTCGAAAGCGGACATGGTGTAGTGGTTATCGAGCATAATCTGGACGTGATCACGGCGGCCGACTGGGTGATCGACCTCGGGCCCGAGGGTGGCGATGCCGGTGGCACGGTGGTGGCCGTGGGGCCGCCGGAGGAGATCATGGCCTGTGCGGCGAGCTATACCGGACAGGCTCTGGTACGGGATGGGCGTCTGGCGGAGGCGGAGTCTCCGGCAACGGAATTGCTGGCGGCCGAACCTGTGGGTGCAGCCTACTTGATGGACGAGGCGGCCGACGAGCAGGGAGCGCGACAGATCGAGATACGGGATGCCCGCGAACATAACCTGCGCGGGATCGATGTGACCCTGCCGCTTGGGATGTTTTCGGTCATCACGGGTGTCAGTGGTTCGGGCAAATCGACACTGGCCTTTGATATTCTTTTCGCCGCGGGACAGCGACGCTATCTCGAATGTCTCAATGCGTATGCCCGCCAGTTTGTTCAGCCGGCGGCCAAGCCCGATGTTGCTTCGCTGACGGGTCTGCCGCCGACAGTGGCAATTGAGCAGCGGCTGAGTCGCGGCGGACATCGCAGCACCGTGGCGACCGTGACAGAGGTGTACCACGGGCTGCGCCTGCTCTTTCTAACGCTGGGGACACAGTATTGTCCCGACTGCAAGATTCCGATTGCGCCCCAGGTCGAAGAACGGATTGTGGCCCAGTTGCAGCGGCAGTATCGGGGGCGCGACATTATGCTGCTGGCGCGGCTGGTGAGTGGTCGCAAGGGGATTTACAAAGACCTGGCCGCCTGGGCCCATAAAAACGGCCATGCTTCGCTGCGGGTGGATGGAGAATACCACGACACAGCCCGTTGGCCGGTGCTGAGTCGTTATGAGGAGCACGATATCGACCTGCCGGTGAGACGTATCAGTGTCGGGCCACGTCAGCGTCGTGAGCTGGAAGAAGCCGTACGCCAGGCACTGGAGCTGGGCAAGGGTACCCTGCGGGTGGCGGTGATCGGCTCAGAAGATGAACCGGATGCAGTCTTTTCGAGCGGTCGGGCCTGCAGCTCCTGCTCGCGTAGTTTTGATGTTCCCGATCCGCGGCTCTTCTCCTTCAACTCACGGCGCGGTTGGTGTCCGGACTGTCAGGGCTACGGCCTGACCGGTATCGGTACGGCAGACGAGGAGGGCAACGGTCGCAAGCGGCGGGGGCAGACGGTGGGGTTTGCCGAAGCCGAGGCCGAAACCGTGGAAGAGGGGCAACATGTCGCATGTCCGGCCTGTGGCGGGCAGCGGCTGAATCCTGTGGCACTGTCGATACGCTTCCGCAACCGCAACATCGCCGATCTGACCGCCATGAGCGTGGCCGAGGCACAGAAGTTTTTTGGCAGCCTCAAGCTCAACCAGCGTGAAACCGCCATTGCGACGGATGTTCTGAGCGATCTGCGTTCGCGGTTCGATTTTCTGATGCAGGCGGGGCTGGGGTACCTGACGCTCGACCGGGCCGTGCCGACCCTGAGCGGTGGTGAGGCGCAGCGCATCCGGCTGGCGGCACAGCTCGGCTCGAACCTGCGGGGTGTCTGCTACATCTTGGATGAGCCTACGATCGGCTTGCATGTGCGTGACAACGAGCGTCTGTTGGACACGTTGCGCGGACTGCGCGACAAGGGCAATACCGTGGTCGTGGTCGAACATGACGAAGATACCATCCGCCAGGCAGATTTTCTGGTGGATCTGGGGCCCGGTGCCGGTGTCGAAGGCGGGGAGGTGGTCGCAGCGGGTACTTTGAAAGAGGTGATGCAGAGCAGCGAGTCGCGCACGGCTCAGTGTCTGCGGCACCCGATGGAGCATCCGGCCCGGGGGGAATATCGCAAAGTCGTGCCGCAGCGGCGACGCAAGGCGGCTGCCAGCCAGACCGCCGGGACAGCCCAAAAGAAGGCTGATACAGTTGACGACTGCGAATGGCTGACAATCAGCGGTGCGCGTCTGCACAACCTCAAGCGTCTCAATGTCGGCTTTCCGCTGGGGAGGCTCACGGTTGTGACCGGTGTCAGCGGCTCCGGCAAATCGACCCTCGTACGTGATGTTCTCTATGCCAGTCTGAAAGGCATCGGTGGTCGCAACCATCAGCCTCGGGCGGTCGGTTGTGATGCAGTCGAAGGCTGGGAGGGGCTGCGGCGTGCGCTGGAAGTCGATCAGACACCGATCGGCCGGACACCACGTTCCTGTCCGGCGACCTACGTCGGTTTCTGGACGGCGGTGCGGGAGATTTTTGCCAACACGCCTGAGGCCCGGCTGAGGGGTTACGAAGCCTCGCGCTTCTCCTTCAACGTAGCCGGCGGGCGCTGCACCGAGTGTGACGGACAGGGCACTGTGCGAACTGAGATGTCCTTTCTGCCGGATGTGGTATCGCGCTGTGAACGTTGTAACGGAGCACGTTACAACCCTGAAACACTGGCGATCCGTTATCGCGATCGTTCGATTGCCGACGTATTGGCGATGAATGTTGATGAGGCGCGACCATTTTTTGAAGCCCATCCTTCGATCCGTCATGCACTCGACCTGATGCACGATGTCGGTCTGGGGTATCTCTCGCTCGGTCAGCAGAGCAGCACCCTCAGCGGTGGTGAAGCGCAGCGTATCAAGCTCGTCACCGAGCTGTCCCGCTGTACTCCCAGACCAGGGGTGGCGGCAGCCCGGACACTTTATGTGCTCGACGAACCCACCGTCGGGCTGCACATGGCTGATATCAGCCATCTGATTGCCGTACTGCACCGCCTGGTGGACGCCGGACATACCGTGATCGTGATCGAGCATGACCTGGATGTGATTGCGGAAGCCGACTGGGTGGTCGACCTCGGGCCCGAGGGTGGAGATGGCGGCGGACGGGTGGTGGCCACCGGCAACCCCCAGACGCTGGCCGAGAAAGTACCCGCCCGTTCCTATACGGCCGCTGCGCTGAAGGAGCTGGGGACAGGCAACTGATAGCATTTCGGCGCAGGACAAACTGATTTGTAGAAAGTGAGGAACAGCCGATGAGCGAAGCCAGTTTTGTAAAAGACCTGTATGACAAAATATGTGTCGGACGTGAAGTTTATATCGATCTGGCGCGGCAGATCTGGGAGCGGCCGGAGCTGGGGTTCGAGGAACACTTTGCTGTGGAACTGCAGTTGCGTCTGCTGAGGGAGTGGGGCTTCAGAGTTGAGCAGCCCTATGCCGGGCTTGAGACAGCCTATCGGGCCGAGTGGGGTAGCGGGGAGCCGGCCTTCGGGATTGCGTCCGAATATGATGCACTGCCCGAAATCGGACACGGTTGCGGCCACAACATGATTTGTGCGGCAGCGCTGGCGGCGGGGCATGCCGTCCAACAGTATCTGGAGCAGCATAAGCTGCCGGGCCGAGTGGTGATTTTCGGCTGCCCGGCGGAGGAGAGCGGTTCGGGCAAGGTTTATATGGAGCAGGCGGGTGCGCTCGACGATATCGGGGCGGTGATGATGGTGCATCCATCGCAGAACAACCAGCTCGACAGCGGCTGCACGGCCAAGGAGGAGGTTGTGGTGGAGTTTTTCGGCAAGACAGCCCATGCTGCGGCCGGACCGGAGCGGGGGATCAACGCACTCGATGCCATGTTGCTGTTGTTCAATGCGACGTCATACTGGCGACAGCAACTGCCGGAGGATGCGCGGCTGCACGGTGTGATTACCGATGGAGGAGTGGTGCCGAACGTTATTCCCGACTATACACGTGCATGCTTCTATCTGCGCTCCACCAGCAACGAATACCTGGTGGGAATGGTGGAACGGTTCAAGAGCATGGTGGAGGCGGCCTGTCTGATGACGGGCTGTACACACAAGTATGATCACCTGCCGACCGGCACCAAATCCCGTGCTCCCAACCGCGTGATGAACGAGCGTTACCGCCGGGCGATGGAAGCTCTGGGACAGACGGTGGTAATTCCGACGCGTGGCGGACGTGGTTCGACAGATTTTGGCAACTTTGCAACGTTGCGTCCTGGGATACACCCTTATTTTTCGATCTCGA
>CAZMGQ010000052.1:0-3635 GCA_964565855.1 uncultured Lentisphaerales bacterium
TGATCCCGCCGAGGACGGCGGTCTCCAACGCATCGAATCTGGAGACCGCCGTCCCCGGCGGGATGGGGAGGGGGAGAAGAGGATGAAGGATGAAGAGAGTGCCCCCACCTGGGAACCCCGAGCTCCAGTTCGGGCCAGGGAGAGCAAGTGAAGCTGGCGGAAGGAAGCTGTTATAAAACCCCGCGTCCGAAGTCCGGCGTCCGGAGTCACCAGCGCCTGACGGCCGAAACCTGCAGGACCCGCGACCCGCGACTCTCGACCCGCGATTTGCCTCTCTCCCCCTCTGCGTCTCCGCGCCTCCGCGTGCAACATCTCTCCCGCCGGACAAGGTGGCACTCGTCCCTCCCGAGTGGCGGTTTACTTCACGCCAGTTTTGCCTCTCCCATTCCGGCGCGCTCGGCGATCGCGCCCTACCTCTTACGGCCTTCTTTTCTTGGTGCCTTGGTGCCTTTGTGTGAGATATTTCACGGCGGTTTTTTTTACGCCGGCTTTGCCTTTTCTGGACAGGCAGGAATGCCTATCCTACAATTTTCTGCGTTTTTCCGCGTTTTCAGCGGTTTATCTCTCCCCCCATCTTGGCGGTTTTGTTTCTTCACGGTGGTTTGGGTTGCCTGTGGGGATGAATCCGGTTATGATCTGTGGCTTGTAGTGGAGGTTATGTCGTGTGGCGTAAAGTATATAAAGTAATCAAGGCTCTGGCCCTGCTGGCGGTTCTGGTTGCGGGAGCAACAGTCGCTGTCATGGTCTTCCGTCCGCTGGCAGACAAACGCCAGCAGTTGGAGGAACATCGGGATGCCTTCCAGCAGGATAACGACATTATGGCCGCTGAGATAGCATTTCTCAAAAAACAGCAGGACATGTTTATCGAGGACCCCGACTTTGTCGAACAGGTCGGCCGGCGCGAAAATCGCATCCGGTCAAACGAACTGGTATTTGTTTTCCCGCGCGAAAACCCGGCGGCCGAAGCCCCATAGGCACTCCGGCAGATGTCGGCTCAGTCGTTGTCGGGTTGGTTTTCACCGTTGTTCGGGCCGGGCCGGATCAGGGGACGCGGCTGCTGGTTGTAAACGCGTGAATAGGGGGGCACGGAGTGGATCAGCCAGACGTTGCCGCCGATCACCGAGTCGTGTCCGATCCGGGTGTTGCCGCCGAGGATGGTGGCCCCGGCGTAAATGACAACGTTGTCCTCGACATCGGGGTGACGCTTGACTCCCTTGACGAGGTTGCCGTCTTCGTCCTTGTCGAAGCTGAGCGCGCCCAGGGTGACTCCCTGATAGAGTTTGACGCGGCGGCCGATGACACAGGTTTCGCCGATGACCACGCCGGTACCGTGGTCGATAAAGAAGCCGGGGCCGATCTGCGCACCGGGATGAATATCGATGCCGGTGCGCGAATGGGCATGTTCGCTCATGACGCGCGGAATCAGCGGTACCCCGACACTGTGGAGGGCATGTGCGATACGGTGCACGGCCACAGCATAGAGGCCGGGATAGCTCATGACGACTTCCATTTTGGAGCGGGCGGCCGGATCGCCTTCGTAGGCCGCGTCGATATCGTCGTGCAGAATCTGATGGACAGCCACAAATGAGCGCAGGAACTTTGCGACTGCCTTCTGGGCAAACTCCCTGCAGTCGCCGCAATCGTCGCAGAGTTTTTTCTGACAGTAGAAGGACATGACCCGTTCGACCATATCGGCGAGGGCCACGCCGACCGCAACGAGAGAATGGCGGGCGACCGGCTCGACCATCGAGGCCAGCATGGGCCCCTGGCCGTGGCAGCCGGGAAACAACAGAGCCACAAGCTCCTCCAGCACGGCGATCATGGCTTTCTGGCCCGGCAGGTTTGTGCCACGTTCGGTATTGAGGGCGGGGCAGCCGCGGCAGGGGGTAAAGGCTTCGAGAACGTCGGGGATGGCAGCCGCCAGCCAGGGCTCAGCGGCCAGGATGCGATCGGTTTCGTGGTTCAGGGAGTCAATTTTCATTGATTGGGATTTCTTCATGATTCAATAGCAGGCGGCTCGGGCCAGCGTCCGTCAAAAGCTCCGGCTACGATGCGTTTGGTATCGGCCGGAAAATCGCGCCGCAGGATAAAGCGCAGATACTGGGGATCGTCAATAATCAGGTCGCGCAGCTTGCGGCCTTTTTTCTCGCCGAAGTTGATCACGATTTCTCCATCGACCCAGCGCAGCCGTCCGATGCGGTCGGCGTTGTCGGGGCTGAGGTCGTTCAGCAGGCGGTCGAGTTTGTCGGGGTCGCGCGGCAGGTCGGGATGCTGCCGCATCTCGCCCTCGAGCACTGCGAGGGTGGCGGCGGTATCGGCTTCGGCCCCGTGGGCGCCTTCCAGCTCGTGGCCGCAGTAGAGGCGCACGGCGGCCGAGAGGTCGCGCGGCTCCTGCCGGTGAAAGATGCGCTGGGCATCGATGATGCGGCGGTTGTCCAGATCGAAGTCGCGCTCGAGCCGGGCAAACTCTTCCAGCAGCAGCGGCAGATCGAAGTAGTTGATATTGAAGCCGCCCAGATCGGCCCCGGTAAAGAAGGCTTCTATTTCATCGGCCAGATCCGCAAAGCGGGGCAGGGGATCGCCCAGGGGGGTGTCATGCTGCGGGACGGACATTTTCCACACCTGTTCGTCGCTGCTGCCATCGGGGTTTAGCCGGATCGCCGCCAGTTCCAGCAGGCGATCTTTGCGCAGTTGGGGGCCGGTGGCCTTGACGGCAAAAAATACCAGCGGTCGTTCGAGTTTGAGCGATGTCATTTATTCTCCAATTGTGGTGCCGGAATAATCGGCAAAATTCAGTGACGGGGGGCGATCAGGGCTTGCAGATTTCGTGCCCCCCGATGGTCCGGCTTGACTGCCAGAAGTTCTTCGAGTTGTCTGTCGGCCTCCTCGTAGCGGCCCTGCTGATAGAGTGCCTGTGCCAGCGGATAATGGGCCACCCAGGTTCCGGCATCACGTTGCAGCGCCTGTTTCAGGGCCAGCTCGGCTTCGGCAGCTTTGCCGAACTGCAACTGCAGCAGCCCGACATTGAGGGGCGCGGTACTGTCTTTCGGATCCAGTTCGCCGGCGAGCTGGTAGTATTGCAGGGCGGTCTGACGTTTGTTTTCCCTGAAAAAATGCCGCGCCAGGCGGGTGGCGGCAATCCCGGCCGTGCCGCGCATGCGTTGGCGGTCCTCTTCATCGAAAACTCCGCCGGATGAGATCAAGCCGCTCCGGGGATCGACAATACCGGGAGTCTCCAGCAATACCCGCTGATATTCCACTGCAGCAGCTTCGTCGGCTCCCCGTTCCTCCAGAGCCAGGGCGCGGTCGAGGTGCCATTTGACGTGGTTGGGCACATATTGTCCGACATTGCGACCGGCTACCAGCCAGATGCAGAAGAGCAGTGCCAGCCAGAGTCCGACCTCGCTCCAGCGTTGTCGTTTGAGATTCTGCCCGAGGTCCATCAGAGCCATCGAAGCCATGATCGCCACCAGGGGCAGCAGGGGCTGTCGCCAGACACCGGCCGCCAGAAACTTGAGGTGCGAAAGCGTCCAGCCGACCATAATCGCCAGTAGAACAATGCCCAGGGAACAGTCGGCCGTCGCCGCCAGCTGGTCGAGCGTGATGTATTCGTCCGGCTGGTGCGCCTGGGCGAT
>CAZMGQ010000052.1:3645-9973 GCA_964565855.1 uncultured Lentisphaerales bacterium
GGACCGGTTGGCCGGAGCCGCCAGATCGTCGTCATTCGGGGTGGCGGTGCTGTCCCCGCACGGAACCGGCAGGCGGGTACGGCGCGGAAAGGCCCAGAAGGCAAACCCCATCAGGGACAGGGCGTTGAGGATGGAAAAGGGCAGGGGCAGACGGCTCAGGACGGACGATGAGCGACGCTCGCTCTCGACGACACGTGTCATGCCGACCTCGAGCGGCCCCCAGAAGAGTGCCAGACGGCGGGCGGTGTTTTTGGCGCATTTTTCCGGCTGACTGAGCAGGACAGCGCGCTTTTCCTTGCGGAAGTGGCGGGCGATGGAGCGGGGTCTTTCCGAACGGGCAACTGCCGCCAGCAGCTCATAGTCGGCCAGCCGGTCGAAGCGACGGCCTGCACCGGTGTCGCTGTCGTCCACCCCCTGAAACTGAGGCAGGGTGGCCGCCAGTGCCGCCACATTTTCGCCGACCGCAATCGCCACCAGACCTCCGCTGCGCAGGTTGCGCCAGGTGACGGGTGCAATCGCCAGCACGACGCCGAGCAGCAGGATGGAAAAAACCGGAGCGCCTTCGCGCAGAGCTTTGGGCAGACCGCGCAGGGCCGCCAGCAGCTTGGTGCCGGTGGTCGGTTCGAGCGATTCGAGCAGCACGTCGGACGAGGCGTCGAGCTGTTCAAATTCGTCGGGTGGCGTATTGCGGGCCATCCAGGTGGCGGCAGTGGCTCTGAGAGATGGGTTTCGGCGGCGCCAGGCAACCCAGAGCAGCCAGACCAGAAAGACCGGCAGCAGGATCAGGGTGGCGGGACGCACCACGGCGGCCAGCCCGGTTGCCAGTCCGGCGGTCAGGCCCGGCAGCAGCCAGCGGGGGCGGGCGACGGGGGCGGGGGGAGTGGTGGCCGCTGTGGCTGGAGCATCCTGCATCAGGGCATCGCCGAGCAGGAGTACTGCGACCACCGCAGTCATGGTGAGAGCGGTCAGCAGGTTGGCATCGAGATACTGTGCCGTGTAATAGACGGCTGACCAGTGGAAGGTTGTTATCAGACCGGCCAGCCAGCCGGCGGCGGGCGACAGCCAGCGGCGGGCCGCATACCAGACGAGCCAGACTGTCCACAGCCCCAGCAGGAGCTGGGAAGCGAGCGGTATGGCGCTGTTGATGCTGAAGAGCTGATAGAGGCCGGCGATAAACGAGGGGTATCCCGGCGGATGGACATAGGGATGGTCGGGCAGGTTGGCCAGGGGGTAGTCGCCGATCTTGCTGTAGCTCCAGTCGCCCGATGCGGCGGCCCTGGCCCAGGCCAGATTGCGTCCCTGCTCCAGTTGCGGGGTTACGCGATATGGGTCGGCCATGATCTCCCGCAGATAGAAGCCACGGACCGCAGCGGCACCCCAGAGGAGCAGAAACAATGGAATGGCAACGCTCACCATCCGGTGCATAAGCAGTGACGACTTTGTCATTTTGCCCGCCGCTGCCTTATTCAGGACTGTCCGGGGGCGAAACGGTCAGCGCCGGAGCCGATGGTGTGCTGGATGGAGGCCGGGTGACGTCGTAGCCCTCGGCGGCGAGCTGCTCCACCTCTTCGGGCGTCAGCTCAATCGGCAGGGCAGCCCCTTTGCCTGTCCGGATCATTTCCAGATTGTACTCGCGCAGATGTTTCTGCAGGGCTTCTCCGGTCAGTTTGGCCAGCCGTTCTTCCTGCTGTTTGCGTTCTTCTTCGGCTTTGCGGCTCTCCTCCTCGGCCCGTTTCTGTGCTTCTTCGGCCCGGCGGCGTTGCAGTGCACTGTAGGAGATGTTGCTGCTGTCGGGCTGTACTGCACCGCGCGACGACTGTGGCCCGCCACTGCCCGCCGAAAACTGCCGCCTCGTGCGTCCGGGGGAGGCCGTCGGCTCGACTGATGGTGATTCAGGAGGCGTCGATTCGGCGGAGGGCTGGGCTCCCAGCGTCAGCGCGGCTTCCTGCGTGCCTTTTCTGAGCCAGACGGTAGCCGTCGGTGCATCGACCAGCAGGAGCGTAAAGTCTTCGACCGACTCGCCCTCGAAGAGGTAAAAGGAACGTCCGGTCGTGGTGTCCTTAAACCCGGCGGCCGGCAGGTCGTCATAACGGGTGATAACCGAGAGCTTGACTATCTCCGCGAGGGCCGGCCCTTCCTCGGCTTCGGCAGCCGCCAGCGCAGCCAGCTCAGCCTCACTCATGGCTCCGCCCCTGCCGCCCGGTGCCTTGCCGAACGGTGCCCGATCGAGGATCGGCTGATACCTTTCCCAGGTCCAGTTCTGCTGGCCTGCCGCCCGTGCAGCCGGAACGGCAAACAACAGCAGACCAGCCAGCACCCCGCTGAGGGTGCCGCACCAGTTAAGTATGCCATGCTGACGACCGCTGTTCATGCCGTGGATTATACGCTAAAGACAGACAGGCTTCAACTGTATAAGCTGCCCGCCGAAATCCGAAAGATTTGAAGTTGTAGTCCGGGGCGATTTGCGGTTAAGATGTAACTTTGTCTCACCCTCTGATTCTGCAATACCATGACCCGACCCCCCTTCATCCACGACGATTTTCTGCTCGAAAGTGAAGCCGCCCGTACACTCTACCACGAGTATGCGGCCGGTATGCCGATTATCGACTACCACTGCCACCTGCCGCCATCCGAGATCGCACAGGATCAGCGCTGGGAAAACATCGCCCAGGTCTGGCTCTACGGCGACCACTACAAGTGGCGCACCATGCGCTCCAACGGTGTCGAGGAGCGCTTCTGCACGGGTGATGCCGGCGATCGGGAGAAGTTTCAGAAGTTTGCCGAAACCATGCCCTATCTGTTGCGCAACCCGATGTACCACTGGTCGCAGCTTGAGCTGGCCCGCTACTTCGATATCTACGACCTGCTGAGCCCCGCGACGGCGCAGGATATCTGGGACCGTACCAGCGCCAGGCTGGCCGAGCCGCAGATGTCGGCCCGTGGGCTGATGCAGCAGAGCAACGTCCGGCTCGTCTGTACCACCGATGACCCGACCGACAGCCTCGAACACCATCAGGCCATCGCCGCCGACAGCAGCTTCGGCATCAAGGTGCTGCCCACCTGGCGTCCCGACAAGTTTCTGATGATCAACCAGGCCTACCTCTGGAACAGTTGGGTGGAGAAGCTTGAGGAATGTACCGACCGGACAATCACCACCTTCGATCAGTTCCTGGAGGCCCTCCAGCAGCGTCACGATTTTTTTGCCGCCGCCGGTTGCCGTCTTTCCGACTACGGGCTCGAAACGGTCTATGCCGAACCCTATAAAGACAGCGAGATTGTCGCCATCTTCGCCAAGGGGCGCGACTCGGTGAAGTTGTCGCAGGAAGAAGTGCTCAAGTTCCGCTCGGCCATGCTCTACCACTTCGGACGGATGGATGCCGCCAGCGACTGGACCTGGCAGATCCACTACGGTGCCCTGCGCAACAACAACTCGCGCATGTATGCCACGATCGGTGCCGATACGGGGTTCGACAGCATCGGCGATTGGCCCGTTGCTCAGCCGTTGTCCCGCCTGCTCGACCGGCTCGACGCCGAAAACAGCCTCCCCCGCACCATCATCTACACCCTCAATCCGCGCGACAACGAAGTGCTCGCCACCATGCTCGGCAACTTCCAGTCGGCCCCGACTCCGGGCAAAATCCAGCTCGGTAGCGGCTGGTGGTTCAACGACCAGAAGGATGGCATGGAGCGTCAGATGGAAGCCCTCTCGCAGATGGGCCTCCTGAGCCGCTTTGTGGGGATGCTCACCGACAGCCGCTCCTTCCTCAGCTATACGCGGCATGAGTACTTCCGGCGCATCCTCTGCAATATTTTCGGCAGCGATATCGAAAAAGGCCTCGTGCCACGCGATTTTGCCTGGGTCGGTCAGGTCGTGCGCGATATCTGCTACAATAACGCCGCCGGTTATTTCGGCTTCGATCTGCCGCCTGTATAAGCCGGTCGCCACAGGGCTGGCACCTAAGAGAAATGATGATTTATGGCCTTTGAAAGTGGAAATGTAACCTTCCGTATCTATGAAGTGGAAGGCGAGCTGACAGCCGATCTGATCGATAACTTCGCCCGCTACGCCATTCCGCCGATCGAAACGCTCAGCCGCGAACCGATCAGCGGCTGGGGCGGACCGAGGCACCTGCTCGACCGGGAGATCAGTCAGGACAACTGTCTCGCCGGCATGTATCTGCGTGTGGCACTGCTGAAGGCCGAGCGCAAGATCCCGCCCTCGCTGCTGCGTGCCCATTGCCGGCTCGAGGAACAGGTGGAAATGAAGGCCCGTGGTCTGCCGTTTCTCAACCGCGTCACCCGTAGCGAAATCAAGCAGGAGGTCACCGAACGGCTGTTGCCGAACATGCCGCCCACCCTGACCGGCATACCTGTCGTGCTCGACCTCAGCCGCAAGGACCGTCTCTATGCCCAGGCCATGTCGGAAAAGCAGCAGGATGCCTTTGTGGCCGGTTTCCGGCAGGCGACAGGCCTGGACGTGATGCCCCTCACGCCGGATGTGGCCGCCATGAAGCTGAGGCAGGTCAATGTGCGCGATATTGGCCCAGCCATATTTGCCCCCGATGAAAGTTCGGTGGCGCCGGTCGAGGGTATCGGCCTCGACTTCCTCACCTGGCTCTGGTTTTTCTGGGAAGAGCAGGGTGGTACTTTCGCCGCCGCTCCGGGCGATACCAGCCAGCCCTGGCAGTTGATGCTCGAAGGGCCGCTCACCTTTGTCGTCGAGGGCGATGGTGCCCACGAAACGATCCTGCGCCGCGGGATGCCGCTTCTCAGTGCCGAGGCCAAAACCGCCCTTCTGAGCGGCAAAAAGCTGGTGCGTTCCAAAATGAACCTCGTCCGGGGCGACGATATCTGGTCGGTCACCATCGACGGTGGTGACTTCGCCTTCCGCAGTCTCAAGCTGCCCAAGCTGGAACCGCAGCTAGATCCCGTTTCGCAGTATCAGGAACGTATGCGCTTTATGGTAACGTTTTGCGACGCCTTTATGGGACTTTTCGGCCAGTTTCTGGACCTGCGGCGCGATCAGGCTTCCTGGAGCAAAACCCTTACCGACATGCAGCACTGGATCACCAGCCGCCGCGCCCTGGCCTGAGCCCCTGGGATCCCCGAGCGCCGGCTCGGGTGAGAAACGGCGGCTGAAACAGCATTTTCTGGAGGGACGAGTGTCACCTCGTCCTGTGTGGGAGACTCACGCGGAGACGCAGAGACGCGGAGAGGGAGAGAAACCGCCAAGACGCCAAGAACGCCAAGATGGGAGGGACGAGTGTCACCTCGTCCTGCGCGTGTCGCGCCGTAGCCTCGGCGAAGGCGGATGCGGCCTGTGTCAGCGTGGTGTCAGTGCTGTGTGCTCATCGGGGGCTGGCGGAGCGGGTCGGAAAGGACGTGGCGTGATATCGGCCCGTCCGCTGCGTTCTCGTGCCCCTCGCAAACACTTGTTTAGCTCGGGTCACGACGCCTTGCGTACGAACCAATCTGACGCCACGTTTTCCGGCTTAACCGCTCCGCCACCCCGGGGGGCCACTCCGGGGCGCGGCTCGTTGGCCTGAGCCCCGGAAGGTCATGCGATACAGCCCGGAAAACCGGCGCTATCGGACAGGTTTCGGGCGTGCGGCCAGACTGGGAACGCAGGGCTCCGTACCTGCTCAAAATAAATAAAACAACCGCCAAGACGCCAAGAACGCCAAGATGGGAGGGACGAGTGTCACCTCGTCCGCCGTGAAATTATTTCACATAAAGTCACTAAGACGCTAAGAAAACTGCCGCCAGAGGTAGGGCGATGCTCTCCGAGCGCGCCGTCAATAAACGCAATTATATCCGCTGTTTCCCGGCTTTTTCTGTTCCGGCGGTTTCGGAGAAACACGCCCTACCTGATATGGCAAGTCATCGTGCGGCCAGAATGGGAACGCAGGGCTCCGTACCTGCATCAAAAAATAAAAAACTCCTGCTTTTCCAAAGAATCGACCTTCATCCTGTTTTATGGTAGGGTTATCGGCAGTGGCTTTGGTTCGTTCGCCCGTTTGACAGGAGAAACGCCATGAAAACAAAAATCAAATTTGCCCTGATCACCCTGGCCTGTACTTTTGCGTCAGATATGCTCCTTGCTCAGGGGACCTCCGGCGGTGCCACCGTCTGGAAGCCCGGTCAGGCTTCCCCGACCCGCGTTGTGCCGACCCCCGGCGGTGGCAAGACCATCTGGGAGCCCGGCCAGGCGTCCCCGACGCGCGTCGTCCCGAATCCCGGCGGCGGTGCCACTATCTGGAAGCCGGGTCAGGCCTCACCGACCCGCGTTGTGCCGACCCCCGGCGGCGGCGAGACCATCTGGGAACCC
>CAZMGQ010000053.1:0-9915 GCA_964565855.1 uncultured Lentisphaerales bacterium
GCTCTCGAAAAACTCCAGCGCAACGGCGAGTGCCACTATGTGGTCGATACCAATGGCCGCATCTACCGCATTATAGACCGACAGCGCGTGGCCTTCCATGCCGGTCGCAGCATGTGGAACGGCGTCACCGATCTCGACAGTTGCTCGATCGGGATCGAGATCGTCGGCTACCACAACAAAGACTTCACCGCCGCCCAATATACTGCGCTCAAGAAGCTGGTCGGCGAACTCAAGCGGATCTACAAAATCCCCGATAACCGTATCCTGACCCATTCGATGGTCGCCTACGGTACCCCCAACCGCTGGCAGCGTCACAGCCACCGCGGACGCAAGCGCTGCTGCATGCTGATGGGCGACTCCGACAAGCGCCGGCGTATCGGTGTGCTCTCCAAGCCCGCCTACGATCCCGACCTGCGGGCCGGCCGCCTGGTCGATGCCGATCCGGAGCTGACCCGCCGTCTCTACCGCAAAGACCCCGCTCCCCCCCGTCCCGCCGCTACGGCCGGCACCGATCCCGCCAACGTTATCGGCAAGGGGCGTACAGCCTGGGACATTGCGCGTGATCTCTACAATGCCGAAACCACCCTCTACCGCTTTCCCGACGGCAGCACCAAAAACGGCAAGGAGATTACCCGGTGGAAGTCGATCCCCCCCGGCACGGTTGTCACGGTTGGCCATACTACACTCGAAAACCCCACCGAAAGGCTGCTCGAGCTGGGGCGCGACGGCAGTACGGCCGGTGAGCTGGCAGGGGCGGAGGTTCGGTCGAAAACCACCTTTTATTTCATTCCCGGTCGCACCAAGTATTTGCGGGGGCCCGAGATGACGGACGCTCTCTTCGCTTCGCTGCCGGTCGGTACAAAGATGCTGGTCGGCTACAGTGTCGGCGGACCGATCGCCGCCAACCGTCCCGCCTTCGCCGTCTGCGGGCTGCGCTGGAACCGGCCCGACACCTTCTATTTCCAGCCCGGTGGAACGCTGGTGGCCGGCGACAAGATCGGCGAGAAGTCGATTCCCGAAGGCACAATGGTCTTATTCCGCCAGTAGGGCAGGTGCCGGGTGTGCTGTTGGTGCGCTGCCCAGCAGTCCCAATCCGGGCGGGACGACTGTCGCGTAGTCCTGCGTGAGGGTAGGGCGACGACCTCCGGGCGCGCCGTCAATAAATGCGATAATGTCCACTTGTTTCTTCGTCTTTTCTATCCGGCGGTTTCGGAGAAACGCGCCCTACCTCTAAGGATCTTTCTTTCGGCGATTCGTTTTGCGTTCTCCTCGGGGCTCCCGGAGTCTTCTGACCCAAACGCCGCAAAAATACTCAAAAAGGCCCGTCCGCTGCCTCGCGCGTGCGCGCGCACGCGCGTTCACTATATTTTCGTCTCATTTTTTGATTGAACTGGACGTATAAAAATGATACGTTAACTTTTTACGTCTTTTCACCCGGAAGGGAAAACTTATGTCTGACATGACGCAGTCGGCGAACGATTATGGCGCCGAATTAATTACAGTTCTGGAAGGTATCGAGGCGGTCCGCAAAAGACCGGGCATGTATATTGGCGATACGGATATCCGTGGCTACCATCACTGTGTTTACGAGGTTGTGGACAACTCGATCGACGAGGCCATGGCGGGCTTCTGTACACAGGTCGAAGTCACGCTGAATGCCGACGGCTCCTGTACGATCAGCGATGACGGGCGCGGCATTCCGGTGGATATGCATCCGGTGGAGAAAAAGCCGGCGGTGGAAGTGGCCCTGACGATGCTGCATGCCGGCGGCAAGTTCGACGGCAATGCCTACAAGGTTTCCGGCGGTCTGCATGGCGTGGGTGTGTCCTGCGTGAATGCCCTCTCCGAGTGGCTCGAAGTCGAGGTGCGCCGTGACGGCTACCGCCACCGGATTCGCTTTGAGCGGGGACAGACAGTGGTGCCGCTCGAGAAGCTGGAGGCGACCGACGAGCGTGGCACGACCGTGACCTTCATGCCGGACCATACGATTTTCACCGCGCGGGGCTTCCAGTGGGAGATCCTCTCCAACCGTCTGCGTGAGCTGGCTTTCCTCAACCGGGGTGTCGAGATCCGTTTTCGCGACGAAATCGCCGACCGTTCCGAGACCTATCGTTTTGATGGCGGCATCCTGGAGTTTGTGGCCTATCTCAACCGCAACCGCACCAGCCTGCATCCGCAGGTGATTTCGATGGAGGGTTCGCGCGATGATGTGGCGGTCGAAATCGCTATGCAGTACGTCGATGGCAAGTACGACGAAACCATCCTGACCTACGCCAACAACATCAACACTATCGAGGGCGGCACGCACCTCTCGGGCTTCCGGGCGGCCATGACGCGCGTCATCAACAACTATGCCCGCGAACACAAACTCCTCAAAGACAACGAGGAGGCCATGTCCGGCGAGGATATCCGCGAAGGCATCACGGCCGTGGTCAGTGTCAAGGTGCCCAATCCGCAGTTCGAGGGCCAGACCAAAACCAAGCTCGGCAACAGCGAAGTTCAGGGCATTGTGGACTCGTTTGTGTACGAGGCCTTTGCCACCTATTGCGAACAGAATCCGGGCGTGGCCCGCCGACTGGTCGAAAAGTCGGTGCTGGCCGCCAGAGCCAGGGCTGCCGCCCGCAAGGCGCGAGACCTGACGCGCCGCAAGGGGGCGCTCGACAGTGCCGCCCTGCCGGGCAAGTTGGCCGACTGTTCGGAGAAGGATCCCGCCAAGTGCGAACTCTACCTCGTCGAGGGCGACTCGGCCGGCGGCTCCGCCAAACAGGGGCGCGACCGTGAAACCCAGGCGATTCTGCCGCTGCGCGGCAAGGTGCTGAATGTCGAAAAGGCGCGACTCGACAAGATCCTCAACAATGCGGAAATCCGCATGATGGTTACGGCCATCGGGGCCGGGATCGGGCGCGATGACTTTGATGTCGCCAAAGCCCGCTACCACAAGATTATCATCATGACGGATGCCGATATCGACGGCGCCCACATCCGCACACTGCTGCTGACCTTCTTCTACCGGCAGATGCCGGAGCTGATCGAGCGTGGCTACGTCTATCTGGCACAGCCGCCGCTCTACAAGCTCACACGGCGACAGCGCGAGGAGTATGTCGAGAGCGAGGATCAGCTCACAGAGAAGCTGCTCGAACTCGGCTGCGATGAGTTTACGCTCGAACTGGCCGATGGCCGTACCCTGGCGCCTGCCGATCTGCGCCCCCTGCTGGATCTCGTAGCCAAAGCCGAGGGCATCGGGCAGCGTTTCAAACGCAAGGGGATCGACCTCAACGAATACCTGCGGCTGCGCAACCCCGAAACCGGCGAGTATCCCCACTACCGGGTGGCACTGGATCTGGACGGGCAGCCCGAGACGATCTTTGTCCAGACCGGCAAGGATGTCGAGGAGCTGCGGCAGCAGACGGCACTCCAGCTCGAAGTCGACGAGGAGGAGCTGCTCGAGCCGGACAACCCGGTCTTCCGGGTGCAGGATATCCTGGCCCACGGCTCGCTCAAACGCGTCATCGAGGCTCTGGTGGCCCAGGGCTTCAGTGCCGAGCAGGTCTTTACCAACGGCACACCGCTGGGCGACCTGATCGAATCGTCCGGCGAACGCATCCCCATCGCAACCCTGATCGAGCTGCTCGATTCGGTGCGTGAGCGTGGCCGCAAAGGTATCACCATCCAGCGTTACAAGGGCCTGGGTGAAATGAATCCCGATCAGCTCTTCGAAACCACGATGGATCCCGCCCGCCGCAAACTGCTGCGTGTCGTGCTGGAAGACGCCATCAGTGTCGACCAGATTTTTACCATTCTCATGGGCGACGAAGTTGAGCCGCGCCGCCGCTTCATCGAAGATAACGCCCTCAACGTACGCAATCTCGACGTCTGACCCGTCTGCCCCGGATATTACCATGGACGAAACCAATCCCAATCTGCCCGAAAGCGGCATCCTCCCGATCAATATCGAAGACGAAATGAGTTCGTCTTACATCGATTACTCCATGTCCGTCATCATCGGCCGGGCACTGCCCGACGTCCGCGACGGTCTCAAGCCCGTGCACCGGCGCTGCCTGTTTGCCATGAAGGAACTCGGCAACACCTACAACCGCCCCTATAAAAAGTCGGCCCGTGTGGTCGGCGACGTAATCGGTAAATACCACCCCCACGGCGACCAGCCGGTGTACGACACGATCGTGCGTCTGGCCCAGCCCTTCTCGATGCGTTATCCGCTGGTCGATGGCCAGGGCAACTTCGGTTCGATCGACGGCGACCCGCCGGCGGCGATGCGCTATACCGAGGTGCGGATGGACCGCATGGCCGAGGAAATGCTGACGGATATCGACAAGGATACCGTGCCCTTCGGCCCCAACTACGACGAATCGCTCGAACAGCCGCTGGTGCTGCCGGCACGTCTGCCCAACCTGCTGCTCAACGGCTCGACCGGTATCGCGGTCGGCATGGCCACCAACATTCCGCCGCACAACCTCGGCGAACTGGTGGATGCCATCACCCTGCTGATCGACAATCCCGAATGTACGATTTCCGAGCTGATGGAGCATGTGCAGGCACCGGACTTCCCCGGCGGCGGCTACATCTGCGGCTATCGTCAGATCGAAGCCATGTACAAGCTCGGGCGCGGCCGGCTGCGCCTGCGCGGCAGAGCCGAAATTGTCGAAAACAGAGACGGGCGCGAGACGATCCTGATCACGGAGCTGCCCTTCAACGTCAACAAGGCCACGATGATCGCCCACATCGCCAACCTGGTGAACGAGAAGCAGCTTGAGGGCATCTCCGACCTGCGCGACGAATCCTCCTCCAAGGGTATCCGGGTGGTGGTGGAGCTGAAGCGCGGTGCGATTGCCTCGGTCGTGCTCAACAACCTCTACAAGCACACCCAGCTCCAGACCACCTTCGGCGCGATCATGCTGGCGATTGTCGATGGCCGTCCCAAGGTGATGAATCTCAAGCAGATTCTGCGCAGCTTTGTCGACCACCGCTTCGATGTCATCACGCGGCGCACGCGTTTCGACCTGGCCAAGGCCGAAGAACGCCGCCACATTCTCGAAGGTCTGCGCATTGCACTCGACAACCTCGATACGGTCGTCCGCATCATCCGCGAATCGGCCAATCGCGACGAGGCGCGCCAGCGTCTGATCGACACCCTCAGCCTCACCGAGCGGCAGGCCAACGCCATTCTCGAAATGCGTCTCTATCAGTTGACCGGGCTCGAGCGCGACAAACTCGAAGCCGAGTACACCAAGCTGCTCGAAACGATCGCCTATCTGCAGGGGCTGCTCGATCATCCCGAACGGATTTACGACCTGATCAAGGAAGACCTGGCCGACCTCAAGCAGCGCTATGGCGACAAACGTCGCACCGAGGTCATCCCGATCGAGGGCGAGGTCAACATCGAAGACCTGATCGCCGATGAAGGCTGTGTGGTGACCCTCTCGCACGAAGGCTACATCAAGCGTGTGCCGCTCGATACCTACCGCGAACAGCGGCGCGGTGGTCGCGGCGTGAAGGGTGCCTCCACCAGGCAGGAGGACTTTGTCGAAAGCCTCTTTGTCTGCAGCACGCACGATACGCTGCTCTTCTTCACATCCGATGGCCGCATGTATGCCGAAAAAGCCTACGAACTGCCCGAGGCCGACCGTACCTCGCGCGGTCGGGCGATCGTCAACCTGCTGGAGCTGCGCGAAAACGAAAAAATCGCCGCTTTCATCAGAATTCGCGAGTTCAGCGAAGATCAGTTTGTGGTGATGGCGACGGAGCAGGGGGTCGTCAAGAAAACCTGCCTCGCCGACTACCGCAACGTGCGCAAGAGCGGCATCATCGCCATCAATATCGACGAAGGCAACCGCCTGATCGGCGTACGTCTGACCGAGGGCGACGACGAGCTGATGATGGTGACAGCCGACGGCATGTCGATCCGCTTCAACGAAAACGACCTGCGCGACATGGGCCGCGCCACACGCGGTGTCCGTGGCATCCGGCTGGATAAAGGCGACCGTGTCGTAAGCATGACCACCGTCCAGGATGATGCCACCATGCTCGTCTGTTGTGAGAAGGGGTACGGCAAACGCACCGGGTTCGATGCCTATCGCATGCAGAAACGTGGCGGCAAGGGTATCCGTACCATCATCACTTCCGAGCGTAATGGTCGCGTCGTCTTTGCCGATGCCGTGCGGGATGAGGATGCCCTGATCATGATCACCTCCAACGGGATTCTGATCCGTACCGGTATCGACGAAATTCGCCAGACGGGCCGTATCGCACAGGGTGTGCGCCTGATCAATCTCGACGACGGCGACATCCTCGTCTCGGCCAGTGTCGTGACACCGGAAGACGACGAAGAGGATCCGCGCGATCTCGAAGGAGCCATGATCGGCGGCGGCCGCCTCAGCGGCATGCCGGGCGAAGCGACAGAGGAGCTGTCCGAAGCCGACGATGAAGATGCGTCTAATGCGGAAACTGACGGCGAAGACACCGCCGACGACGATGACGCAAGCGGCGACAGTGAATAGTGGGCAGCAGGTTCGGAGATAATCGCCCCATAGTGGAGTGACATGAAAAAAACAGCGATTGTGACAGGTGGCGGCAAGGGCATTGGCCGGGTATTGGCGGAGCGACTGGCCGGGCTGGGCTACAATGTGGTGGTCACGGCCCGCAACGAGGCCGAGATCAACGCCGTGGCGGAGAGCTGTCGCCAACTGGGAGCCGAAGCCCTGGCCGTGAGAGCCGATGTGACCGATGAGGCGAGTGTCCGTGCGCTGTTTGAGGCGACGGAGAAGGAGTTCGGCGGTCTCGATCTGCTGGTGAACAATGCCGGGATGGGGGTCTTCAAGCAGCTTGTCGATACCTCGTTGGACGAGTGGAACTGTGTCATGGAGACCAACCTCACGGGCGCTTTTCTATGTGCCCGCGAGGCTTTCCGCCTGATGAAGTCCCGCCCGCAGGGAGGGACGATCGTCAACGTGGCTTCGGTGGTCGGCATCAAGGGCTACCCCAATCAGGGGGCTTACAGTGCCAGCAAACATGGCATGGTGGGTCTGACCAAGGTCCTGGCCGAAGAAGGGCGTGAGTTCGGCATCCGTACTCATGTCATCTGTCCGGGCGGCGTGGCAACCGAGATGGTGCGTCAGTCGCGTCCTGATCTGGATCCGACGCAAATTATCCAGCCGGAAGACGTGGCCGATCTGCTGGAATATCTCGTCAAACTGCCGCCGCGTGTCTCGGTCGATCTCGTACATCTGCGACGCTTCAACAGCAGCAGCTTCTGATGCGCCGCCTGCGCATTTTACACACCGCGCATCTCACACACCCCAGACTGGTACCCCGGCCTTCAAGCAGTTTCAAAGATGGCGGGATCGCGTGCGGCTTTATACATGGCGACGACTTTGGCGGGATCAATTTCGGCCAGGATATTGTGGATGTTGCAGAAGATGTATCCTCCGCCCCGCGCCAGTTCGGGTACGACCCGCCGCACTTCGGCCTCGACATCCGCCACTGTTCCCAGCGCCAGCGTGGCTTGGGCGTTGACACCGCCGCCCCAGAGGGCCAGACGCCTGCCGGCGGCCTGTCGCCATTCGGCGGGGGTTTTGTCGCCCGCCGGCCACTGCACCGGATTGAGGATATCGAAGCCGCTGTCGGCAATCGCCCCGATCAGTGAATGGATGGCCCCGCAGGAATGGAGGAAAGTTTTGACCCCGGGCGCCAGCTCATGCGTCAGGTCGTTGATCTGACGGTAATAAGGCTTGAAGAGTTCGTGATAGACATCGGGCGGTGCGATCAGGTTGCCCTGCGTGCCCCAGTCATCGGCACTGAACATGATGATGTCGATATCATCACGCACCAGCGGCAGCAGTTTTCGCAGGTTGTGGAGGCAGCGATCGGTGCTCAGCTTGTGCAGTTCTGCCACATGTTCGGGGTGCAGCAGGCAGAGCATGGGAAAGATGCCGATGCCATACCAGTTGCCGATGCCGATACCGGACGAGATGGCCGACAGATTGGCAAAAACCGCCCTTCCATCGCTGGCCTCCCGCACGCGCCGACAGTGAGCTGCCAGACGCTCCGCCGCCGCGTCGTCGAGTTTTGCCCGTTCGCAGCTCTCCCGATATGCGGCGAGATCGGGCAGGGGCAGGTCGTCGCTCAGGTCAATAGGCTGCCCCCCGTGGGGTTCATCAAAGACGCAGGATTCGGGCGGCATCAGCAGTGAACCGTGCTGGACAACGGTGCCATCCGGCTCGACACGGAAACTCTCCGGATGCGTTACCTGCGCCGCAAGGCGACCTCCGAAATCGTAATCCTGCCAGAGTTCGGGCTGGGGGAAGGCATTGGTAATCGTGTCTTCCACTATCACACAATCGGCGCCCAGGGCATCGAGTACATCGATATCCGGCAGTGCCAGCATCTGGCCCGTGTCATACACCCGTGTCGGACGGGGCGGCAGACCCAATGCCTCGACCAGGCCGGCATAGGCAAAGGCGCTGATACCTGTCGAACGCATGCCTGCCAGGTCCATCGGCAAACGATCAGTCGGCTGGAATGAAACAGCCGCCATTACTCTCTCACGGGATGTCATCTAGTGGTCCTGTCTTTAAAAACCTTGTTTTCTGCCAAGCGTAACGCGGTGAGTTCCGCCGTTCGTCATGTCACATGCGAGCAGCGGCGCACCATCGAACATGTCGCAAGGTGCGTTGGCACGGCTGAGCTTACCCCAATGCGGGCTCCACCTGCAACTTGCACTTTTCTTCGGGGTGCATATCCGGCACTTGCCAGCCGCCCCTGCATAGTGTAGTATGCGGTGTTTTCTGTTGACCCATTCTGTCGTTTCGCCTATAAGGGCGTGTTATGAACAAATTGTCCCCGTCAAATCGGCTGTTGCGTGGCACTTTAGCTGCCGCATTAATTGGGCTGGCGCTCGGAACTTACGCCCAGCAGGGCGATCTGACGCGCGAGCAGAAGCTGGATCTTGAGCTGCGTTATTACGACGCCCTGATCAAGGTCAGAATGCCGGATTATGCCGAACGTGTGCTCAGTGATGTCAAGCGTGCCTATCCTGAGGCCGAGTCCGAGGTCGAGCGGCGGCAGCTTGAGCCCCTGTTGATGCAGGGCAAGTTCGACGAAGTCAAAGCTATCATCAAATCCAGGCCCGACCAGGAATCAGAAACCGTCTGGGCCATGCGTCTGATGCTGGCCGACTACCACTATGGCTTCGGCCAGTATCCCGAGGCACTGGGTATCTACCAGGGGTTCTTCAAGAAGTACGAAGGCAAGCCCCCGACCGCCATCGCCACCTTCTATCGCGAGTCCTCTTACAAGTATGCCCAGATGCTGCTCTTCCTCAAGATGGAAGAAGAGGCGCTCAAGGCCTACCGCAACCTGCTCGCCCAGCCGCTCGAAAACCACGTCAAACGGCAAGTCCAGTTCGAGACAGCCGAGCTGATGCTGAAACTGGCCGACAAGATGAAGGAAGGCACGCCCGAGCGCAAGAAGGCGCTCGAAGATGCCCGCAAGGCCAGCGAAGACATCCTCTGGCAGCAGGATCTCTGGTTCGGCAAGGGCATCGTGCTGCTGGCACATATCCATGTGCTCGAGGGCAATATCGAACGGGCCCAGAAACTGATTTCGACCTACCTGCCCAACCTGCGGCAGATCGACGACGCCCTCAAGGCCGAGGGCGAAAGCATGGGCGAAGACCTCTCACGCCTCAGTCCGGTGGCCGAGTGCCGCTACCTGATCGGGGTCATGATGCAGGACGAAGCCATGAAGCTGCTGGAGCAGGAGAACCCGACCCGCGAAGACCTGGACAAGGCGCGCGATTATCTGATCGGCACCGAAAGCAGCGACGGCAAAACCACCAACGGAGCCTATCAGGAGCTGGTCAACGTCTTTATCCGCTTTCCCTCCACAAGTTGGACGCAG
>CAZMGQ010000054.1:0-7727 GCA_964565855.1 uncultured Lentisphaerales bacterium
GAGCCAGCGGCAGGGAGATTTTGTCGCCGATGCCGCCGGTGGAATGTTTGTCGGAGGTGGGGCGCGAGAGGCCGGATAGATCGAGCACGTCGCCCGACCGCATCATGGCCTCGGTCATCACGGTTACTTCAGCGAAGGACATACCGCGGAAATAAACTGCCATGGCGAAGGCCGCCATCTGGTAATCAGGCAGGCTGCCGTCGGCATAGGCATCGATAAAGGCGCGGATATCCTCGGCAGACAGTTCTTCGCCATCGCGTTTGCGTTCGATAATCCACTGTGGAATCATTGGTCTTCTCCGGCTCTATGGTCTGTTCGGGCGTTTTCAGGAATCAGTCAGCAGGATGTCGGCGGCGGGATCGATCGCGGGCTTTTCCTCTTCGAGACGCTGGCGCAGGGCGGCCGCGTCGAGGGCATAGCAGGGGTCGATCTCGATCCGGTTGACGGCGTAGCCTTCCTCATCGAGCGGTACCTCGACACCGGCATAGATCAGCCAGCGGGCCCACTTGGTGGAGAGGTCGCGGCGGCTGGTGGCGGGCGAATCGTCGCCGGAAGCGTTTTTGATGGGGGAAAACTCTTCGCTGCGCTCGAAAGCCAGGCAGGTGCAGGAGCGGGCCTCAGCCATGGCATCGAAAATGAACTTTTCGAACTTGTAGGCGTTGGGTTTGTCGGGATTGACGGTCTTGCCATCGGCATCGCAGTAGGGCACTCTTTTGTGGGCGATGTGCAGCGGCAGGCCGACATCGGCCAGACGGGTCAGGAAGTTGACCGAAAAGATGTGGATCGCGACACTGCCATAGAGGTAGAGCAGCTCGCCGTCGGACGTGGTTTCGCGCTTCTGTCTGGTGGTCAGCTCGGTATATTCCACGATCTGGATCTTGCCATCGCGCTCGACCACCACTCCGAGGCCTTCGTTGGCATCGCGTTTGGCACAGACTTTGAGCGAGAAGTCGGAACATTCGCGCAGGTGGTGTCCGATAAAGGCCGGGGCGGCAATATCGACGAGGGGGTTATCGACCTGGAAGTAAAAAATGGTCGTCAGGCCGCGCTGACGCATGTCTTCGAGGCAGCCTTGGCGGTCGAGCGCTGTGAGGGTGCCGCCATGGCCATCGGGACTGAGGAAAATGTGGTCGGGAGCATCGAGTATGATGCGGCCTTCCGGATCCAGCGCCGGCCACATGGCCTGACTGAAGAAGATAACGCGATCCGGGTTGAGCCCGAAGTAGTCGTTGACCTTGAAGAAAGCCCGGGTCTCGGCATCGTTCGAGGGGCTCGTCATGATGTAGAAGGGAACTCTGGTCTTCCAGCGGCGTTCGAGGGCGAGAACTTTGCGGGCGTGGAAGTAGAAAAGCGGGGCATGGCTGAGGGGGCCGACAGGATAGACTCCCTTCGGGCCTTCGAAACCGAGGCGCGAGCCCTGGCCGCCGGCCACCAGCAGGACGCCCACGACGCCGTCGCGCAAGGCCTGGATGCCACGGAAGCGGGCCGAGTCGCGCGCTTCGCCGACCGGATCGTTGACATGTGCCGGCTCCATCGGCTGGCGTTTGACTCCGGCTTCCTGCGTCTGGTTCAGCAGGTCGCGCATCTGGGTGACATCGTCGAAATTGAGAGCGGCAATTTGCTTGAGGAGGGATGCCCGGGCAGGTTTGTCCAGACGATCCCAGAAATCAAGGATTTGTTCTTGTCCATGTTTGGCGAGAAGTGAACGAGCCCGGCGTATTGTCATGACAGTCCTTACTCCTGGTTTACGTTTCGAAAAAGTTGCTAATAAACAGCACAGTTGCTAATTCAGATCATGGCACAAGGGGGGATTCCAGATCAAGAAAAGATTGCTTTCAACCGACACCTTTTCGCTTAAAAGAGAAACTCGGTCTGCTGAAAGGCCGACTCGGCTTCGTCGCGCTTTGCCTGCAGTTCACGCTCGCGTTTTTTCTGGGCGGCCAGCTCCTCCCTGTGCCGTTGCTTCTCCAGATTGCGGGCTTCTTCCTGCTGACGCCTGTTTAAGGCGCGGGTGATTGCTGACTTCAGCAAGCGGGCTTCCTTGTTCCAGAGACCCCTGCATTCCCTGCTTTGCTCCTCCATCTCCTGCAATATCCGGTCTCTGGCCTGTGCCTGTTTTTTATCACTCCAGGTGGAAAAACCCCAGTCCGGCTCACTCTTGCAGCGCCGCACCAGTTCACGCATGGACCTCAGGCTTTTCTTGAGATATTCGACCATATTCATCAAGCGGGAAGGAGCCATCTGGTGGGCGTTCTGGTCCGAACCGCCCAGCTCTACTTCGGCAAAAATAGTCTCGAGTGCCTCAAGATCTTTTTCCTTATAGGCTTCTTGCAGCCGGCTCCACAATAAGCGTCGCCTGTGTGTCATTTCCCCACCGGCATCAGGGTGCAGTTTGCGGCACAGTTCGTGGTAGAGTTCTCTTGCACGTCTGGCGTTGTCTTCTTCGCTTTCCTGCGGGTAGTCCCCATACAATATATACGGGTCGATCGCGTCTATGTCATCGTCATCGAAGCCGAAGACGTCGCGTAAAAACCTGATAAAAGGGTCCGCGTCATCATCACTGTCCCAGTCGTCATCATCGTCAATATCCCAGTAATCTTCATCATCTTCGTCGTCATAGGCATCGTGTCTATCGCCGTGAAGTGCCTGAATATGGTCAAATTGTCTCTGAACATAATTTACGATGGGATCAAACCAATCCTCCAGTGCCATCTGGCGCAAGTCATCGACAGACTTTCCCAATCTGTCGGTAGCATCGAAGATGATCTGCCTCATCTGCTCATGCTGCCTGATGCCGGTCACTGCACGGTGATTTCTGAGCATGCTGACAACGTAATAAATCCGGCCCCACTCTGACTGTGCCTCGTTCAGCGTCGAACGTGCCGGTCCCGATATCAGATGCATCCACCGGTGATAGGCCGGCCGTTCTTCCTCTTCATAAACCCGCAGTTGTTCCTGCAGCTTACCGACATTCCGCTCGATCCGCTTACGTTGCGCATTCAGTTTGCGCCGGATGTCGTCGCCCCCAATCAGAATCAGGGCGCGACAGGTTACCTGTCCATCTGGCGCATTACTCCCACTGGTTTTCCGCCGCGACCCGGCCTTCTTTTTTGCCGTCGCCTTCTTCTTGCCTGCTGCCACTTCCTGCCACCTGTTTTCTGTTGAATTACGGGGCCGGATTATAGCCCTAAAAAAGGGCTACTTGCAACCCAAACAGAAAACTCAAAACTGCGGAAAACTTTGCTCTCCTATGCGCAAACCCTTGCTATTGCGGTCGTCCGCGTTCGCCAAGGCTATGGCGCGACAAGCGGGGAGGCACACCCTTCAAAAAATGTTCATCCGACAGTTGATACTAAAAATGGAGGGCGAATGTCCCCATGAGCCGTAAAATCAATGGAAAATGCATAAGCGCACCTCTACTTCCTTTTGGTATGACGGTGCTGGAGACGGCTGCGCAAGTCTTCCAGTATCGTGCAGACATCCAGGTCGTCGATAAGATTTGTCGTTTCCCAGGGGTCCCGACTGATCCTGTACAGCTCTTGTTCACCGCCGGAAGCGTAGATGTACTTCCATTCGGCAGTCCGCACACAGTAGATACGGGGATTGGTTGCGCCGTTGGCCGTGACTTCGGCGAAAATGCAGTGGTTTGCATCGGATTCTGCCTTGCCCTGCACAAAGGGCAGCAGGCTGCGTCCCGGTAGTTTCTTATCGGCAGGCAGGCCCGCAATCTCCAGGATGGTCGGCAGAAGGTCGATATGGCTCGCGAGTGCTTCCGAAACAAAGGGCTCGAATCTGGCGTGAGGCTCCCGTCCGTCGCGGTTGGCAGCGCCGAGATAACGTTTGTCGGGCGGCGCCACAACCAGCGGCACCCGCAGGGAGGCATCGGCGAGGCAGAGCCCCTTGAAGGCGCGGCCATGTTCGCCGCCCAGATCGCCATGATCACAGGAGAAGATAACCCAGGTATTGGAGGCGAAGCCGGAGCAGGTCAGCTCATGCAGCAGTTCGACGATACAGGCATCTGCCCTTTCGACACACTCACGGTAAAAGCGCCGGTAGTAAGCCCAGCGTTCGTCGGACCAGTCGCTCCTTGGCGGGGCATAACGATTCAGCACGGGACGGTTTTCGTCACTGGCGTCGCGGTTGGGCCAGGGGTTTTCGGTGGCCTCGTCGCTGCCGTCGGGGTCGAGAAAGTAGATGTCGTGCGGATTGAGTAGACCCACAACATGAAAGAAGGGTCGCTGATTGGTGAGCCAGTCGCGGTTGCGCCAGAAGCGCGAGGCTTCGAGCACGGTGGTGGGATCGTGCGAGTTTTCATACGCCACCTCGAAGCCGAGATTGCGCAGATCGCCCTTGAGGTGCGATTTGCCGTGATAGACCGTCTCATAGCCAGCCGATTGCAAACGGCGCCCGACCGTGGGCAGATCTTCCCGCAACGGGGGCGAAACGTTGCAGGGAACACCCGCTGCGCCGGGATGCAGCCCGGTCATGATGCTGGCCCGCGAGGGACAACAGACCGGATTGGTGCTAAAAGCATTGGCAAAGGTTGTGCCACGCTGCACCAGACTGTCGATTCCGGGAGTCTGACAGCCAAAGCGGTTGAGGGCGGCGGAAATAGTGTCGTGCCGCTGCTGGTCTGTCAGTATCAGAAGAATGTTGGGGCGTTTTTTCATGGTAATATCCTTGCAGATGCTTGGGCGGCTCAGACTTTGAGACGACCGGCCCGGGGCTGCCTGCCATAAATCGCGGCAGCCCTCACGCTAACCTGTTTTGCACCAAGAAAAAGGTGCAAAAACATCTCAATTGCCAGTTTCAAGCATGGCACAAGGGTGCGCTTGAATCAAGCAAGGGTTGTAACAGCAGGAGAGAAAAACTCACCGCAATCTGGCAGTTCGTTTGCAAGATTACAGAAGTACTCTCAATCCAGACTTTCAGCACACGAACAAGTCAGCAGCAACGTCCTCCAGCACTGGGACCGCAGGGCTCCGTACCTGCAGCGCAGAAAATACACCAGCCCCGGGCTCCCCGAGCTCCGGCTCGGGTCAAAGGAGAGCCAGGACCATAATCTGGAAAGACTTTTGCGAGATTACAGTAATATCGAATGAAAGCATGGTGCCGGCCCGCTTGTGGCAGAGCCTGGACACTGCCACCGCCGTAATCTGGCAATGTCTTTGCAAAATTACAGTCAATCGTCCACACCACCATGTAATCGCACCGTAATCTGGAAATACTTTTACGAGATTACAGTAATACCGAATGAAAGCATGGTGCCGGCCCGCTTGTGGCAGAGTCTGGACACTGCCACCGCCGTAATCTTGTGATAACTTTGCAAGATTACAGTCAGCCACCTCGATTGGCATGTTATCGAACCATAATCTGGAAAGACTTTTGCGAGATTACAGTAATACCCAAAAAGACGGGGCGTGTTTCGCCGACATCTGTCGCGCCGTAGTCTTACACGAAGATGAAGCCGCTACAGTTTATTGACGGCGCGTCCGGAGGTCGTCGCCCTACCTGATATGGAACGACTACGACTCTATCCGTGTTGACCAGTGTCGATTATCGGTTTGTTTTTGGATTCTGTGTAACCTGCGCTATGCGGTTGAGGGTTTTGGTCCAAACGTGGTACGCTTGGCACATGAGTCAATCGAGATACAACTTGCCAGCCATAATTCTGGCGGCGGGGCGAGGTTCGCGGCTGGGCAACCTGACGGCCGAGCTCCCCAAAGCCCTGCTGCAGGTCGCAGGCCGGACGCTTGTCGAACGTCAGATCACGCTGCTGCGCCATTGCGGCGTGGGGCGGATCTTTGTCGTGACCGGTTTTGCGCGTGAACTCTTCCGGCCGCTTTTCGACGATGTGGTACAGGAAATCCATAATCCCCGCTGGATGACCACCAACAACCTCGTCACGCTCGCCGCTGCCGGCGAAGCGCTCGACGGCGGCTTTCTCCTCTTCAACTCCGATGTCCTGCTGCATCCCGGGATCCTCGAGGCTCTGATGGTCTCGCCACATCCCTGTGCCCTGGCAGTCGACGATCAGCGACTGCTGGCCGATGAGGAAATGAAGGTCGCTCTCGATCCTGCGGGCCGAATGACGGCGATTGCCAAGACTCTCGACCCGGCTACAGCCTGTGGCGAATATATCGGTGTCGCCAAGTTTGATTCTGCCGGTGCTGCCAGCCTGAGGGCAGCCATGGCACGCATGATCACAGTCGGTCAGACCAACGAATGGTACGAAGCCGCTTTCCAGGCCATTGCACCCGAAGTTGCCCTGCAAACCTGTTCCACCGCCGGGCTGCCCTGGATCGAAATCGACACTCCCGAAGACCTGGCACAGGCCGAAGCCCTCGCACAGACCCACAGCCTCTGAACCCGAAAACAGAAAGAAAAACGAGCATGAAGTTCCGCTACCTTGGCACTGCCGCCGCCGAAGGCATCCCCGCCCTTTTCTGTTGTTGCGACATCTGCCGCCGTTCGCGCTCCGCCGGCGGTCCCAATATCCGCACCCGCTCCCAGGCGCTGATCGACAACCGTCTGCTGATCGATTTTCCACCCGATACCTACATGCATGTCCTGCGGCACAACATCGACCTGCTGGATGTGAAGCACTGTCTGCTGACCCACACCCACAGTGACCACTTTCTGGCCTCAGATATCGGCATGCGCCGTATCGGCTTCGCCTATTTCGAGAACAATGAACCCTTCCCTCTCACCATTCACGCCTCGGTCAAGGCCTGCGAAAATGTGGTCAATGTGATCGGCGAGGAGGTTCTCAAAAAAAGCAATGTCGTGCTCAACCCGATCGAAGCCTTCAAGCCTTTTAAGGTCGAAAACTACACCGTCACAGCCTTTACCTCCAACCACGATCCCAATGCCGGCCCGGTTTTCTTTGCCATCAACGACGGACGTTCGACCATGCTTTACGGCAACGACACCGGCTACTTCCCCGAAGAAAGCTGGGAATATATGGCGCGCTCCGGCCTGCGTTTCGACTTTGTTTCGCTCGACTGTACCTGCGCCATCGCCGGTTGCCGGGATGGCCACATGGGGATGGAGGTCGGCCAGGAAGTGCGCGAACGCATGATCGAAATCGGCGTCGCCGACGACACTAAAACCCGCTGGTGCTACCACCACTTCTCGCACAACGGCAAGGGCACGCACGACGACCTGGTGGCCCTCGCCGGCCCCAAAGGCTGGCTGGTTTCCTACGACGGCATGGAGCTGGATATCTAACATGGCCGACACCCCACAACACACCTATGCCGCCACCATCAAGCCGGACGAATGTGCACTGATTACCGAAAAGTTCGCCCGTCGTCTGGCCTGGCCCTTTGCGAAGCTGGCGCACCGGCTCGGCTGGAGTGCCAACGCCGTCACACTCGCCGCCGGTCTGGCCTGGATGTTCTCGCTGCCCGTGGTGGTGGCGGCGGGGGCCCTGCTCGGCCGGGGACAGACGGTGGCAGGGTGGGTACTCTGGCTCACGGCCGGCACGCTCTGGAACATCGGCTACATCCTCGATCTGGCCGATGGCAGCCTGGCCCGCATGACCGGCACAGCCCGACCCTCGGGCTTTTATCTCGACTACGTCTTCCACCTGCTCTTCAAGCCGGCCTATCTCGCCAGCCTCGGCATGGCGCTCAGTCTCGCCAATCCCGGCAGTTGGCTGGCCGCCGCCTTCCTGCTGCTGGCGGTGCTGGCCATTCCGGCCAACTGGAGCGCCTCCTCGGCCG
>CAZMGQ010000054.1:7737-9817 GCA_964565855.1 uncultured Lentisphaerales bacterium
AAAAGGTATGATTATGAAGCCGGAACCTGTATTTGCCGCTGTCGAACATGTGCTCTGTGAAGAGACCGGCAAGGGGCGGCACAGTCCGGACTCTGCCACCGATCCTGCTTCCCTTCAGCGCCTCTGGCTGGGCGCGACCGACAGCCACGCCTCCGCCAGCGGAAAAATGCGCGGCCTCCTGACTCCCCTGCGGGTCGTGGCGCAGGAGGTCCTTAGCTATTACGGTCAGTTTTCATTCTTCAGTTTTCTCGCCCTGCTCGACGTGATCTGGACCACCCTGGGCCAGCCACCATTTCCGCTACCCTTAACTACTGTAGCTTTCACCTTCTTGAGCCTGGCGCTGACGCTGCGGATTCCCTTCCGGGTGGCACGCGATTTCCACCGCATCCGCGACGGCATGGATACACCAACATGATCTGGGAAGATACCACTCTCGGACGGCTGCCCGTCCGCTCCTGGTGTCGCGATCTCGAACCCGACACCCTGCGACAGGCGACTAACCTCGCCAACCACCCTGCAACTGTCAGCCACGTGGCCCTGATGCCCGACTGTCATGTCGGCTTCGGCATGCCGATCGGTGGCGTTATCGCCTGCGATGCCGCCGTGATCCCCAACGCGGTCGGGGTCGATATCGGCTGTGGCATGGTGGCGGTTCGTACCAGCCAGTCGGCTGACGAACTGACGGAGAAGGACATCATCCGGCTGTTGCAATGTGTCAAACGTCAGGTGCCGGTCGGCGAAGGGCGTTCACACTCCCGGCCACAGGAGTGGGAGGGCTTCGAAGAAGTCGAAGAACTCCCCGGCGGGGTTGGCAAGGATGGCTGGCAACTGGCCCGCTGCAGCCTCGGCTCGCTCGGCGGCGGCAATCACTTTATCGAAATCCAGTCCGATACCGAAGGCTTCGTCTGGCTGATGGTCCACTCCGGTTCGCGCAACCTCGGTTATCGCATCGCCTCGTACTACCACAAGCGGGCGATTGAGGCCTGTAAGCGTCAGGAAATCGAACTGCCCGACCCGCAACTGGCCTACCTGGCAACCGCCAGCCGCTATGGGCGTGATTATCTGCGCGACATGGATTTCGCCCTGCGCTTTGCCGCCGAAAATCGCCGCCGCATGATGCTGGCTTTCAAAAATTGCCTGAGCGAGGTCTCTCCCTCCGTGGAGTTTTTCGAGGAGATCAACATCCACCACAACTACGCCGCCCTCGAGGAGCATGGCGGCCGCAAGGTCTGGCTGCACCGCAAGGGAGCCACCTCCGCCTGGCGCGGCCAGAAGGGGATCATCCCCGGCTCGATGGGCACCGCTTCCTACATTGTCGAAGGTCTCGGCAACCCCGCCTCCTTCATGTCCTGCTCACACGGGGCCGGTCGCCGCATGAGCCGCACCCGTGCCAGTGCCGAACTGACGCGCGAAGAGTGCGACCGGGCTATGGAGGGGATTGTCTTCGATGGCTGGAAGATGAAACGGCGCGGATTCGGCAAGGGGCGGCGCACCCGTGGCGGGGAATATCTCGATCTGGAAGAGGCTCCCCAGGCTTACAAGGATATCGAGGACGTCATGGCCTCCCAGACCGATCTTGTCAAAATTGTGGCACGTTTGCGGCCGCTCGGCGTGGTCAAGGGCTGAGGCCGGTGCCAATCTGAAATGCAGGAACTTTTTGACCAGCTAAATTCATCCGGTTCGACCGCTGGCGAGCCGCCGCGCAACATGCCGCTGGCGGCCCGCATGAGGCCGGACACGCTCGACGAAGTCGCCGGACAAAAGCATATCCTGGGCGAGGGCAAGCTGCTGCGCCGCGTAATTGAGGCCGACCGGCTCTCGAGCATTATCCTCTATGGACCGCCCGGCTGTGGCAAAACGACACTGGCCGAGGTGATCGCCAAGACCACCCGCCGTCGCTTTCAGCGTGCCAGCGGAGTCATGTCCAACGTCGCCACCCTGCGCGAAATCATGGATGGCGCCCGACGTTTTGCCGCCGAATGGGGCACGATTCTCTTTATCGACGAAATTCACCGCTTCAACAAGGCCCAGCAGGATGTGCTGCTGCCCTATGTCGAAGAGGGTGTCGTGACCCTGATCG
>CAZMGQ010000055.1:0-3532 GCA_964565855.1 uncultured Lentisphaerales bacterium
CGAACCCACGTATGAAGCTTGGGAAGCTTCCATTCTACCATTGAATTACACCCGCCCACGAATTGCTTTACCGCGTCACCTTAGATCATCGGCGGTCGTTTTGTCAAGCGGATCTCATTCCACCAGACTGCATCGGCAACGCCACAATCACAAGGGCCAGCTCACCTCGTCGATTCGCGGATGTAGATGACCGGCTCCAGAGAGACTGTTTCGACCGGCTCATTGTCTATCAGTGCCATGATCGCCTGGACCGCAAGCTGCCCCCGTTTGCGATGTTCCTGTGAAACCGAAGTCAGGGGCACTTGCAACAGATCACAGAACGGCGCATTATCGACCCCGATTACCCGCACATCCTCCGGCACCCTGACGCCATGTGCACTCAGTTCGTTGATGCAGCCGGCCCCCTCCTGGTCCGACTGGGCGAAGATCGCATCAAACTCAACTCCGCGCGCACGCAACTCACGTACAGCCGCCACCCCGACCTCGTGGCTGAAGTCGCCCCGCAGCTCGACCTCAAAGATCAAACGCGGATCATAAAGGATGTCGGCCTTGCGCAGGGCACGCTGGTAGCCCTCAAAACGCGCACCTATATTGACAATATGTGCAATGCGTCGCGAGCCGCGGCTGATCAGATGCTCCGTTGCCAATTGCCCCACATAGTCCTGGTCCATGCCGATGTTGGGGATTTCCGGGCTGAAGGGATTTTCATGAAGTGTGACAATCGGCAACCCGGCCCGATAAATGGCGCTAAGCCGTTCGCTGGTCTCGGAATGTGCGATACCCGCCAACAGCAGACCATCCATCGTGCCCAGGTGGGCGTCCTTGCTGAGTGCCAGAATTTCCTTGGCAGTGCTGTAAAAATTCAACGAAAGCCGTTGCCTGTGAGAGTGGGCCACACTGGCGATACCGTCCAGCAGCTCGTCAATATAGCCACTGCCCAACATGCCCTGGCGATGTATGTAAACCCCCAGGGTACTGTGGCGCCCACGCAACAACGCCAGTGCGGAAGCATTTCTGTTGTAACCCAGCTCCGCAGCTACTTCACGAATTCTTCGGGCTGTTTTTTCACTGACACCCGTTGTCCCCAGACGTTGACTGAGCACTTTGGAGACGAGCGAAATCGAAACACCCACCCGTTCAGCAATATCCTTCATCGAAACGGAACGTGCTCGTCCGAATCTCCTCGGTTGCGACTCAAACATTACATCACCTTATTTGTCAAATACTGCTTTTCATCTAACACTTTACCTGTCACACAGAGAGAAAGTATCCTGGAGATTGCATGCTTTCATCAGAAGTCAAGATACCTCTTCACCCTGCAGAGCCCCGACCAACATACTCAAGAGAACACTGATACACGCCGTAACAACAACTTGCCTGCTCATGACTATACCTCCTGCTTGAACGGATCATTCTACACTTTTCCACATCAAAAAGAAGGAAAACTTAATTCGCCCTGTGATTCAGAAGTTCGGGCTGTGGCAGAGTCCAGACACTGCCACCACCATAATCTGGCGATTCATTTGCAAGATTACAGTCAGCCGAACATATACCATGTGAATGCACCGTAATCTCGTGATTCGTTTGCAAGATTACAGTGGGCCATAATCCTGAAAGAGAAAACCGGTCGGTGTCATCAGCGGCGGGCGGCGATTTCGGTGCGGCAGGCGGCCATGATGTCGCCGTGGCGGACAACGGCTACCGGACGGGCCGGAATGTTGTTGTTGCGAACGACAATCGCCCCGTCGCCCCGCGACTCCATAATGCTCAGCACCTCGCTCAGCGGATCTTCCCGCCGTACCGTCGGCACGTCCTGCACCATGACATCTTCCACCATCAGAGTCCGCCAGAGTGCTGGCTCAACCGCCGAAAGCGGCCGCAAATCGTTCTGCGAAACAACTCCCAGCAGTACTCCTTCCAGATCGACTACCGGAAAAACCTCCTGCGTCGAGTTCTGCAGCCGCTGCGCCAGCCCGGCCAGTGTCTCGTCGGAGCGGACCGTCTCGAAAGTGCGGGGCCGGGCGCCGATCAGATCGGTCACACGCAGGTTGCGCAAGATTCCAGCCACCATCGTACCACGATGAACCGGCGACTCGAAGCGATTGGACAGTTGGCTGCGATAGAGTGTCACCCGCTGGTTGATGACATAGGCCAGAATACAGACCCAGAGGGCCGGCACCAGCAGACGGTAGTTGCCGGTCATTTCGCTGACCATCAGAATCGTACTGATCGGGGTGTTGGCCACACAGCCGAAGAACGAAACCATACCCAACATGACGAAGTTCCCGACCGCCAGATTCCAGCCGGGCAGAAGATGTTGCAGCATGATACCCGTCGCCCCGCCGAGGGCCCCGCCACACACGATCGCCGGCCCGAAAATGCCACCCGCCCCACCCGATCCGACGGAAAAGGCAGTCGTCAGCGTTTTAAGAAAGAAGACCCCCAGCAGAACCAGCAGCGTCGTCTCGCCATAAACTTCCGTCAGCGACGAACCATGAACCAGAGCCCGCTGAACCGAACCGTATCCGGCCCCGAGAGCCGGCAGAAAGAAAAAGCCGATCATACCCGTCAGCAATCCCCCGACCGTCGGCTTGATCAGCGGCGACCATTTAAGCGTCTCGAAGTAATCGTGCGTCCGCTGAAAAGCCCAGGTGTAGAAACGGGCACCACCGGCGATCACCAATGCCAGTACACCGTAGGCGATCAGCTTGCGTGGACGGTCGAAAACCAACGGCGGCATCTCGAAGAGGGGCCGGAAGCCGAAGACAGACGAAAATACGGCGTGGGCACTGACCGAGGAGATGATTGAGGGCACCAGCACTTCGTACTCAACATCCAGCTCACGGTAGAGGACTTCGGAGGCAAATAGTGCACCCGCCATCGGAGCATGGAAGAGCGCCCCGACACCCCCGGCCATACCGGCCGCCATCAACATCCTCCGCTGGGCACTCGAAAGCCGCAGAAGCGAGGCAATCATGGAGCCGACTCCCGATCCGATCTGTGAAATTGGCCCTTCGAGACCAGCCGAACCGCCCGAACCAATCAGAATAGCCGAAGCGAGTGACTTCACCGGCACCACACGTGCCCGCACGCGTCCACCACGGAAATGGTAAGCTTCGATGGCAGAGTCCGTACCGTGCCCCGCAGCCTCCGGAGCCAGCCGCAGCACAAGCCAACCGCTCGCCAGACCACCGGCAGCCGGCAGGAAAAGCAGCAGCCAGCGGCGCAGATTGCCGATTCCGAGCGGCGGGTAATTAATCAGGCGCGGCTCAAAAGCGGCAGTTGGTGGCACATGTCCGGCCAGCTTGCCCATGAAAAACCAAGTCGTGGCCTGCAGCAGCAGCACCAGTGCCACTGCTCCACAGCCGGCAGCTACCCCGACTATTGCACTGAGTACCACCGAACGGGTCAACCCCAGACCATGGTGGGGCGGACCGTAACGCAATTGTCTCAGCCAGTGCTTCCAGCGTATCATGTAAACAAATTGAAAAGAATGATTGGTGGTGGGGTAGGAATTGTTACGGGTGATAAA
>CAZMGQ010000055.1:3542-9814 GCA_964565855.1 uncultured Lentisphaerales bacterium
AACAAATTGAAAAGAATGATTTCTACCATTTCTACAGCATCTTCAGCCGCATCAAAGACTATGCCACGGCTGCTGCGTCCAGATTATACAACATAGTTATCCTACGGTCGAGCTGCGGACGTAAACGTCTCAACTTTGCGTTTTAGGCTGTGGCATACTGGAAGAAGTTCTGCTAAAATCCGCGCCATGTCCGCACCTGTTCTGGAAACCCGCAATCTGTCCTGGGATTATGATCCCGGGCACCCGGTTTTGCAGCAAATCTGCCTGACAGTCAGGGCTGGCGAAAAGATCGCCATTATCGGCCCCAATGGTGCCGGCAAAACCACGCTCATCAAATGTCTGAATGGTCTGCTGCGCCCGGATCGCGGCGAAGTACGGGTCATGGACCAGCCCGTCTCCACTTACACGACCCGCCAACTGGCTCGAACCGTGGCCTACGTCCCCCAGCCGATGAATGCTGGCCTGCCTTTCCGGGTGCGTGACTTTATTATGATGGGACGCTACCCCCACTGGTCAACCCTCAGCAGCGTCACCCCGGCCGACCATGCGGCTGTGGCACAGGCGCTGGAAATGACCGGTACCACGCCCCTCGCCAACCGTATTCACGGCACTCTCAGCGGCGGCGAACGCCAGAAAGTTATGCTGGCCGCCGCCCTCGCACAGGAAAGCCCCATCCTGATGCTGGACGAACCCTCTGCCTTCCTGGACCCGGGCCACCAGTACGAGATCGACTGTATCCTGCTGGCCGCCAACCAGCGCGAGGGTGTCACAATCGTCACTGCTACCCACGACCTGAATCGTGCCGCCCTCACCAACGATCGTATCGTCGGTTTGCGCGATGGCACAATCATCTGTAACGACACGCCGGATGCCGTTCTCCAGCCTGCTGTGCTCGAACAGCTTTACGAAACCAGCTTCACCATGGTGGCACATCCTGAAACTGCCACCACCATGGTCCTCCCCCGCCGACCCCGGGAGCAAGCCCCGTGAACTCACGTTCCCCCGCCTCAATCTGGCTCCTGGCTCTGGTCGCCCTATTGCTGCTGGTCGCAGCACCGTTCCTCGGCCGCCCCACCCTCTCCCCCATCAGCGTCTGGCAGGGTGCCGAAGGCTCTATCGATACCGTACTCTTCTGGAAATGGCGGCTGCCACGCACTCTGGCGGCTTTTCTGGTAGGCATGGCCCTCGCCCTCGGCGGCACGGTTTTTCAGGCGATTTTCCGCAACGCCCTGGCCACGCCCTTCACCCTCGGCATCTCCAGCGGTGCTTCATTCGGCGCAACACTGGCGGTGCAACTCTCGCTGGTCACCCTCTTTCCCGGCTGGCCGGTACGGCATTTGGCGGCTTTCGGCGGCGCCATACTGGCCGTCGTTCTCGTCCACGGACTAAGCCGCATGAAGCGCGGCTTTTCCACCACCAGTCTGCTGCTGGCGGGAGTGGCCGTGAGCTACCTCTTCGCCAGTGCCATCATGCTCTTTCAATATCTCGGTGCACCAGACAAATCGATGGATCTGCTGCACTGGATGATGGGCGGCATCTTTGTCAGTGGCATGGGTTCAGCAATGATTCTGCTGCCACCGGTCGCCATTGGCACGCTGGTCATCCTGCTGCAGACACGCGAGCTGGACCTGCTGCTGCTGGGCGACGAGCTGGCCCGCAGTCGCGGACTCGATATCCGGCGGCTCCATCGTCTGCTTTTTGTTACCGTTTCCCTGATGCTCGGTTTCGCCGTGGCACTCTGCGGTCCGATCGGATTTGTCGGCCTGATGGTGCCCCACGTCTGTCGCCTGCTCTTCGGTGCCTGCCATGCACAACTGGTGCCTGCCAGTGCTCTCGCCGGCGGCATTCTGCTGGTGGTCTGCGATACGCTGGCACGCACCCTGATCTCGCCCGCCGAAATGCCGATCGGTATTATTACCGCCGTACTCGGTGCACCTTTTTTCCTCTGGCTGCTCTATGCCGGACGGACCGAACTCTGAACACCCACTTCTCAATATGCCTGACTCAACCCCACCGCCGCCCCGGCGTGCCCTGATTCTCGCCGCCGGTCTCGGCACACGTCTGCGCCCCCTCACCTGGAAGACCCCCAAACCGCTCATGACCGTCTGGGGCGAACCCCTGCTCGACCATGCCATCCGCCTGCTCGGCTCTTTCGGCGTCACAGAATTCGCCATCAACCTCCACTGGCGCTCCGAAGCCCTCCTGGGGCACCTCGCCCGCCGCTGGCCGGCGATCGATTTCCGCCTCTCGCGCGAAGAACAGATTCTCGGCACCGGCGGGGCCCTCCTGCCGCTGCGCGACTTCCTTGAGACAGAGGAGACCTTCTGGGTTTTCAATGCCGATGTCCTGGCCAGCTTCGATGGGGCCGCCCTGCTGCAACAGCACCGCCGCAGCAAAGCTCTCGCCACCCTCTGGCTGACCGACCACAGCGGTCCCCGCACCGTCGAACTCACCGCCGATGGTACCATTGCCACCTTCCGCAGCCAACGCGCAGCCAGCCCCGGCACCTGGACTTTCACCGGCATTCATCTGCTCTCGGGCGACATCTACCGCTACCTCAGCAGCCGTACTCCCTCCGGCATCGTCGAAGCTTACGAACGTGCCCTGGCGGCTGGCGAACGTATCGCCGGCGGCACGCTTCCCGACACCTGGTGGGCCGATGGCGGCACCCCCACCGCCATTCTGCAGATCCACCGCGAAATCCGCCAACGCCACCAGCAGAATCTGCCGGGCGGCCAGTATTACAACCCGGCCCTCGACCAGCACGGCAGTGCCTGTGTAGCCCCCACTGCCATCTGTGCCCCCAATGTCGAGCTCGACGATTGCGTTATTGGTCCCGATGCCCGTATCGCTGCCGGGGTCCGCTTGCGCCACTGTATCGTCGGGTCCGCCGTTTCTGTCGCACACCATGCCGCCAGCGCCGTCCTCGCCCGACCCTCCGACTTCGAAGATCCGCGCGTTTCGGCTGCTCTACAGACCCTCGGCTGGTCCGACGACCATACCACCGCCGAAGCTCTCGCCGCCCGTGGCTCTGACCGGGCCTTCTTCCGCCTCTCAACCATCGGCACCCGCGCCATCCTCGCCGTCCATGGCGAAGAACGTCCGGAAAATGCCCGCTACGCCGACCTGGCCGAGGCCCTCCAGCGTGCCGATATTCCTGTACCGACCATTCTCGCCCGTTCGACAGCCCAACGCTGGCTGGTGATGGAAGACCTGGGCGACGATGACCTCGGTGGCAGAGTCCGGACTCTGCCACAATCCGAATGGCGCAGCCTCTACGGCAGGGTGCTGGAAACTGTCATCCGGCTCCATCGCGACGGAGCCGATGCCATCGGCGGACTCGAAACCGAGCCGGCGTTCGATGCCGATGTTTACCGTTGGGAACGTGAGCTGTTTGCCGAACACCTGCTGCGGCGGAGGCAGGGTCTGGACTCTGCCACCATCTCCGATATTGTCGCCGAGCTGGAGACGATTTCTCCACCGCTCGAACAGGCCCGTTCCGTACTGCTGCACCGCGACCTGCAATCCTCCAACATTTTCTTTCATTGCGGACGCCCCTGTCTGATCGACTTTCAAGGTCTGCGCCCCGGTCCGCCCGCCTACGATCTGGGCTCGCTCCTCTGCGATCCCTATGTGCAGCTCCCGCGCAGACTGCGGCACCAGTTGCTGGATGACTATGCCGCACAGGTTGAATGGGGAGCCGAGACTAAACGGCTCTTCAGTTACGCTGCTGCACAACGGCTCACCCAGGCTCTCGGTGCCTATGCCAGGCTGGCTGCTTTTCCCGGCACGGAACGCTTTGCCGACCACATCGCACCCGCTGCTGCCATTCTGCTCGAAGAAAGCGAAGAGCTACCCGGTCTGACGCAACTCAGAAAACTGCTACAGAAGCTGGCGCAGCTTTAAACCTATCTTATTGCCTTTTTCCTCAAAATAAAGCATCATGCTACCCATTGGAGTAATGCCATGGCTTTGAAAACAGGACTTTATGATCAACACATCGCCGCCGGGGCGCGGATGATGGAGTTTGGCGGCTGGGAAATGCCGCTGCAGTACGAGGGAGTACTGGCCGAACACCAGCGTGTACGGAGCAGCGTCGGCATCTTCGATACCAGCCACATGAATGCATTCTGGGTGGAAGGGCCCGACAGTCTGGATGCCTTGTCACGCATCATAACCCAGAACCTGCGTACCATGGCAGTCGGTGCCTGCCGCTACGGTTTCCTGCTCAACGAGGCAGCCGGCATTATCGACGACCTGATTGTCTACCGCATGAGTGATACTGCCTGGATGCCGGTGGTCAATGCCGGTACGGCGCCCGGCGATCTGGCCTGGATCGAGTCGCAGCTTGCCGGCACCGCCACTACCGTGCGCGACCTGCGCACAACACAGGCCAAGATCGATGTCCAGGGCCCGGATGCCGCAACCACGCTGCAACAGGTTCTGGGTATCGCGACGGATACGCTGCGTCCCTTCCGCTGGGTGTCTGCCACTATCACTGGTGCCGAAGGCATTGTCAGCCGTACCGGCTACACCGGCGAAGACGGCTTCGAACTCTATGCCCCGCACGCCGCGATCGCCACCGCCTGGCAACAACTGCTGGCGGCCGGTATCAAGCCCTGTGGCCTGGGCTCGCGCGATACGCTGCGCCTCGAAGCCGGTTTTACCCTCTATGGCAACGAACTGGACACCGAAACCTCGCCCGCCGAAGCCGGTCTGATGCGCTATGCCGGCAAGGACGAAGACTTTATCGGCCGGCCGGCCCTGCTCAAGCGCGCCGCCAACCCGACACGGCTGCTGGTCCCCTTCAAGCTGGCCGGTCGTCAGGCTGCCCGCCACGGCCAGAATGTCTGCCTGCCGGACCAGACCGTGGTCGGTCGCGTTACCAGCGGCGCACCCGGCCCGACCGTCGGCCAGGCGATCGGTTTTGCCTACGTCCGGCCCGACCTGACCGCACCGGGCACAGAAATCTCTATCGATAACGGTCGCAAAATGCTGACCGCCACTGTCACCACCCTGCCATTTCTCCCAGAAAGGAAATGACCATGATCCGCTACAGCAAAGAACACGAATGGGTCCGCCTCGAGGGCACCACCGCCACCATCGGTATTTCTGATTTCGCCCAGAGCGAACTCGGCGACATCACCTTTGTCGAGCTACCCGAAGTCGGTGCCGAATTCGCCAAAGACGATGTCCTCTGCGTGGTCGAGTCGGTCAAGGCCGCCAGCGATATTTTTGCCCCTGTCAGTGGCACAGTCGCCAGCGTCAATACCAGCCTCGAAGATTCCCCCGAGACAGTCAACTCCTCGGCCGAAGACGATGGCTGGATCTGTACGATCGAAGGCGTTGACCCAATCGAGCTCGACGACCTGCTGGATGCTGCAGCCTATCGCGATTTCTGCAGTTCCTGACAAGCCCGGCCCGATTCCGGGAAAGGAGTCCCCATGTCTTTTGTGCCCCATACTGCCGCCGAGCGCGACGCCATGCTGCAAGCTGTCGGCGTTGCCTCGATCGACGAACTCTTTGCCGATATACCCCCGGCATTGCACCTCAAGCAGCTCGATATGCCCGACGGCCTCTCCGAGCTGGAGGTTTATGAACGCCTGGCCGGAATGGCCGCCCGTAACCGCCGCGATCTGACGAGCTTCCTGGGTGGTGGTTTTTACGATCACTTCATCCCCGCTGCAGTCGATAGCCTGGCCGCAAGGGGCGAGTTTTTCACATCGTACACTCCCTACCAGCCGGAAGTGGCGCAGGGCACCCTGCAGGCGATCTTCGAATATCAGAGCATGATCTGCCGCCTGACCGGGCTCGATGCTGCCAATGCCTCACTCTACGATGGCGGCACGGCTCTCATGGAGTCCGTGCTGGTAGCCGTCAACAGTACCCGCCGCAGCCGCGTCATTGTCAGCGGCAGCATCAATCCGCTCTATCTGCGCATCCTCCGCAGCCATGTCCACAATATCGACCTCGAGGTCATCGAGCTGCCGCGCCAGATCGGCCAGCCGCTCGACCGTCAGGCCCTCGCCGGCCGGCTCGACGACAGCGTGGCCGCAGTCGTGGTGCAGAACCCGGACTTCTTCGGCACCGTCGAAGACTTCAGCGATGTTGCCGAAATGGCTCATGCCGCCGGGGCACTCATGCTGGCCTCGGTTTACCCGGTTTCACTCGGCTTGCTAAAATCTCCCGCCGCCATGGGGGTCGACATCGCCACTGGCGAGGGCCAGAGCCTCGGCATCCACATCACGACAGATGGCCCGGCGACGCTGTCC
>CAZMGQ010000056.1:0-9663 GCA_964565855.1 uncultured Lentisphaerales bacterium
ATCGCTCCAATATCTCCCGTCTCATCAAGGGTACTGAAAGCCACTTTGAAGGACCGAAAAAAAAGAAAAGCTGAAGGCATATTCAAATCGCCAATCTATCCAGCAAGTTGAGTCTCAAACACTATCAAAGGTGGCTCGTGGAACACCATGTAAAATGGAGGCAATACCACCTATCACCACCTATTTGACATCATGTTGCTGAAATAACCTGAATACGTCTTGTAGGCGATTCAACATGGTCTTTCTCCATGAGAGAAGGATTAACAAATAAAGCCATATCGGTTATGTCACAAAAAATTTGCATCCGTTCTGCCATAGTCAGCGATGCAAACCAGCGAGCCTTGGCCTCAGGCGTTTCGTCATTCCAATCGTGCGAAATACCAAAATTTTTTCTCATACCTAAATAATACAAGAAATCAAGCTTGGGTTCAAAGATAAATTTCATTCATTCAAAAACCGGGGTGGGTTTTGTTTCCATGTGTCATATTTGGCAGAGTCCGGACTCTGCCACGCTCTGTAATCTGGCGTTTGATTTACAAGATTACGGTTTTGCTTTCCTTGTCCCGAGCTGGAGTTCGGAGATCCCGGGGTTTGGAGGGCGTCGCGCCGCTGCAAACACTGAGCTTGCTGCAAGCATTGAGCTTGCTGGAAGCACTGAGCTTGTCGAAGTGTCAGAGTGTCGAAGTGAAGACGCCGAATGAAGTGGCAACTTGGAGGCGTTTTTTTTTTGTTTTTCCTGTTCCGGCGGTTCCGCCTTCGCACGGCTATGGTGCGACAGGTTTCGGAGAAACATGCCCTACCTCTGTGATTTTTCTTTTGGCAGTTTATTTTTATTATCCTGAACAGGCAGAAATGTCTGTTACACAATCCTTCTTCCGTGTCTTCTGAGTTTTTTGCGGTTTGTTTCATGCAGTTTTGAGTTGCAGCCCGGTGCCGGGTGGTACTATAGTGGAAAGCCGAAGCCGGGGTGGCGGAATGGCAGACGCAGCAGACTCAAAATCTGCCGCCCGTGAGGGTGTGAGGGTTCGAGTCCCTCTCCCGGCACCATTGTATATAAATGTTTTGAGGTTGTCGCGAGCCGTATAAAAAGGCTAGAATGTCGTGCATGGATTTGCAAGAAAGAAGCATGAGCACGACTGATCTGGAAATTGAGAAGCTGCGGCGGGAATGGGGTACCCGGCTCCTGATTCTGGGCCACCACTATCAGCGGGCTGAGGTGTTGAAGCATGTTGATTTTCGTGGTGATTCGCTGGAGTTGGCCCGTCGTGCCGAGGCCAGCACAGCCGAACGGATTTTATTCTGCGGTGTGTGGTTCATGGCCGAATCGGCCGACATACTGACCACCCCGGATCAGATTGTGCACCTTTCGGAGGCCAACGCCGGCTGTCCGATGGCCGACATGGCCGATGCTGCCGGGGCGGAAACTGCTCTGCAACGGTTGAAAAGAGTAGCCGGCAACTGGACGCCGGTGGTCTATGTCAACAGTTCGGCCGAGGTCAAGGCTTTTGTTGGACGTAATGACGGCAGCGCCTGCACTTCCAGCAACTGTCTGCGGGTCTTGCGGCATTATTTTGCTGCCGGACAGAAGGTGTTTTTTCTGCCGGACGAACATCTGGGCCGCAACAGTGCCCATGATCTGGGATTGTCCGACGCAGATGTGCTGCTTTACGATCCGGCTCTGCCAGATGGCGGCCTGACCGATGCAGAGCTGGCACAGGACCGCATGGTGGTCTGGAAAGGCTTCTGCCACGTACATACCAATTTTACCGCCGCTCAGGTGGCGGAAATGCGGGACAAGTTTCCCGAAGCCCGCGTAGTCGTTCATCCCGAGTCGCCGAAAGAAGTGGTCAGGGCGGCCGATGCCCACGGCTCCACAGCCTGGATCATCGACTATGTGCGTAATGCGCCCGACGGTTCAACCGTGGTTGTGGGTACGGAGCGTGAACTGGTAATGCAGTTGGCGGCTGAGCAGGAGGGACGTGTAAATGTGCTGGCCTTGCTGTCTTCGGCCTGTCCCAACATGGCCCGTACCAGGGCGACGGATGTCCTGCTGGGGTTGCGCGACTGGCCGGTAGCCACACGTATCGCTGTCGCGCCCGATATTGCAGCCGGGGCGCGGCTCTGTCTGGAGCGGATGCTGCAATTCTGAGTTGTCGCCAGATGCGTTTTGTTCTCTACAACATCCGTTATGCCACGGGCCACAGTCTGCGCTGGCCCTGGAGCGGATATCTGGCACGCAGCCTGAACCATACCGAAGAAATAGCCCGTTTTTTGCGCGATCTGCGTCCCGATGCAGTCGGGCTGGTCGAGGTCGATACCGGTTCCTACCGTACCAGGAGGCACAATCAGTGCGAGATCATCGCGCGGGAGATGGGTTTTTCACATACCTGGCGCGTCAAATACGGACTGGATACCTGGTCGACCAGGGTGCCGGTACTCAACAAGCAGGCCAACGCCCTCCTGACGCGTGAACCGGCTATCAAACAGTCCTTCCACTATTTCGGTCGCGGACACAAGCGGCTGGTGATTGAGGTTGAGCTTGCAAACGTGCGTCTGCTGCTGGTGCATCTGGCCTTACGCTATCGGACGCGGCAGGAACAACTGGCCGAGCTCTACGATGTGGTGCGCAGATCGGATCGTCCCTGTATCGTGGCGGGCGACTTCAACTCCTTCAGCGGCAGTCGCGAGATGGACCTCTTTCTAGGGGCCACAGGCCTCATCAGTGCCAATCAGGTTAATGTACCGACTTTTCCCAGTTGGCGCCCACGGATGGAACTGGACTATGTCTTTTACAGCCCGCAGTTGCGGCTGACGGGCTTCAGCGTGCCGCAAGTGCCCCTTTCGGACCATCTGCCGATGGTCTGTGATTTTACCAATCTGGATAAAACCGGCTGACGGGAGCAGATGATGCAAAAACAAAGTGAGAACAAAATGAAGGTCAACACAGCTCCCGGGGATTTGCAGTTTCAATCCCCGTTTGTGGCTCTGGGGCTCCACCGTCACCGGGCACAGATCACTTATCTGGGGCTCGAATCAGGTGGTCGCAGTCGACGCCATCTCGACAACAACCTGCTCATGCCGGGCCCCGGCGGCGGCATCCCCGATACTGAATCGGTGCGCGAGATTGTGGAGTCGGCCGATGGTATTCTGTATCGGGGGGTCAGGACAGGCAGCGGGGAAGAGTATGATCTGTCCTGTCGGACTTCCGATGCCCGCAGCTTTACTCTGGAGGTTGTCCCACAGGCTGGCAACATCAGACCGGCCGGGCTGGAGCTGGTGCTGGATCCGGTTACCGGTTCACCCAGCATCTGGTCGGCCACGGCTGAGTTGCCGGACTATCCGGCGCAACCGGGCCGCAAGCAGGAGATGTTGCCGCCCCTCGTCAACCACTACGGCCTGCCTCTGCTGATCCACTTTCCGGATTATGGCTTCCTGCGTGTCGAGACATCCGGTGCTGTGAGCTGTAGTGAGACCTGGGAAGCCAGCCGCGACCGGCAGGGGCTGGCCCTGGGGTTGAACAATCGCGGTCATCACACGGTCCAACAGGCTTATCATCATGGGCGCATCCGGCTGCTGTTTTCTGCGCCCGACAATTCCGTCCCGCTGAAACTCAGCTTCACCTGTGAGCCGGAACATTATCCCGCATTGCCGGCCGACAGCGGTCCTCAATGGGATGGTCTGCGCCGTTGCTGGCACAATGCCTTCACGCGCGATCGGCGCTATCTGACGATGGGCGACAACCCGCTTTTGAGCGGGGTTTCGCACCTGGCACTGCATTTCAAGTCTGAAATGGGCCTCTTTACGCCGGAAATCCTGCCCGGCGTAACGGTCCATGACACATTCCGCCGTGCGCTCGATCTGAGTTTTGCCACGGCACAGGGACCTTCCGGCGAACTGAACTGGTGCTTTTCGGAGGGAGCTAACCGGGACTCTTACGAGGTCGAGGGGTTTGTCGATACTACCGCGAGTACCCTGACCGCGCTGCATCACCATATCTGTGCCACCGGCGACTGGTCGCTCTTCAAAAAGCACAAGGCCGGTGTCGAGCGGGCGGTCGAGTTTCTGCTGGGACTGGAAAAAGAGGGCAACGGCATGTTGCAACTGCCCTATCACGGGCGGTTTTTCGATGGTGCCGACCACAGGCGCACGCGCAACTGGTGGGACAATGTGGCTTTCGGCCACTGGGATGCCTGCTTCATGCTGCTCTGTCACCATGCCCTGATCCGCATGGAGGATCTTTTCGAGGCAGCCGGATCAGAAGCCATAACCGCCAAAATAGCGGCCTGGCGTCAGCGTTTCAAAGACTCTTTTCATGAAGTTTTCTGGCAGCCCGGGACCGGATGTTATGCCGGCTGGGTGGATGACAGTGGACGGGCGCACGATTATGCCTTTACCTTTATTACCGCGATGGCTGTCAACGAGGAGATAGTCCCGGTCGAGACAGGGCGGCCAGTCCTGCAGAACCTGCTGGACCGTATGCAGGCGCTGGGTTATGACGGAACTTATGGAGTGCCGGGCAATCTGATTCCCTTTGAACCTGCCGATACGATCGACTGGGATGTGCTGGGACGCTGGGGAGTCTATGAAAACGGCGGCCTCTGTGGTATGGCGGCTGGTCATTTCCTGCAGGCTCTCTACAAAGTGGGCATGCGAGCCGAGGCCGACAGGATTTTCTTCGCCATGTTGGAGACTTTCGAGCGTGAGCCGACCCACTCGGGCCCGTTTCCGGGGTATGGCAAGAGCATCGACTGGCGAACCAGGGAGGGAGTCGGCTGCGGCTACAACTACCTCGCCGACAACTACTACTTCCTGATTGCCGGAGTGGTCGGGCACCTCGGACAAAAACTGCCCCGGCTCAGTGGCGGGGGCTGAAAGGAGTGATGGGCTGTGACTGTCAAACGCTTCAATAAATACGCATGGGTATTGTGTAGCGGATTGGTCTGGCTGCTGGCCTGCGACCTGTTCGCTGCCTCCATATCGCTGGTACCCTCGGCCTCGGTGAGTGACAGGCGGGGACAGGTCACTATCAGGTGGAAGCTGGAAAATACCGGCGATGCGCTGGCGGAAAATGTGCGGGTGACGGTTGAGACGCCATTCGGTGAAAGCCTGGTCGAGGAACTGGGGCATCTCGACCCGGGCGACAGTCTTTCCTGGACGACAAGCTATGGGCATACCCGTCGCACCCTGCCCGGTCGCTATGCGGCGCTGTTGCGGATACGTTACAAGGACCAGGAGCGCTATGCCTTCGATGCTCTGGCTGCCATGCCCTACAACATCGGCAAAACCAGCAACCAGCCGGCTGTTGCAGTGGCGCTTGAGCAGTTGCTGTCCGGGGAGCCTCATGTGGAGGAGGGGGTTGAGTCAGGTCAGGCGGATCCTTATGCCGGTGTGGAGCCGATCGAACACAGTGGCTTGCTGCGCCTGACGATATTACCACTGACCGAATCGAAATCGCGGCTCAGAATACGTCTGGCACTGCCCGAGGCCTTCGGGCTGTTGAGCGACTTGCCGGAGGAAATCGACTTTCCCACGAGTACCTTCATTACCGATCTGGCAGTTACAAACTACAGTGGAGTGGCCGGCAGTCGCCTGCCGATCATTGCCATGGTCGAAACATCTGCCGGTGGCGAATATTATGCTTCGCTGGCCGAAACCACGGTTAGGGTCGGCGGTACTCCTCCCACGGCAAACTTTCCGAAAGCTCCGGTGCCGGTGTGGCTGGCTCTGGCAGCTCTGGCACTCTGGCTGGTGTGTGAGATCTATCTGCGCTTCGTGAGGCCGCTTGCGTTCAGAAAAAACGTGGAAGCGGGGGATGAAACTTCAGTTGCCGAGAATGAGCCGCCAGCCATCCTCAAGAATGATGGCGAGAGCGATGGCTTGAATGCCGGAGAAGAATTAAACCGGAGAGAGCAGGGGCGTGGCTCACGCCTTTCGGTAGTTGCGATGCCGGGGGTCTGGCTTGATATTGTCATTCTGGCAGCCGTGGTGCTGCTGCTGGGATCAGTTTTGTCGGCGCGTCTGATGCTGGCCGACACGCTGGCGGTTGGTGGCGATACCCCGGCCCACCACTACCTGATGCGTTATCTGCGTGAACAGCTCTTCAGTGACGGTCGCATCGTGGGCTGGGCGCCAGGCTGGTGGAGCGGCTTTCCAATCTTCCAGTTTTACTTTCCATTGCCCTATCTGATAATGGTTCTGCTGGATCTCTTTCTGCCGACCAATGTGGCCTTCAAGATCGGAACGATGCTCGGGATTTATGCACTGCCGTTCTGTGCCTATGCTGCGGGACGTCTGTTGCGACTACCACGACCTTTGCCAGCTCTGCTGGCGCTGGCGAGTGCCCCGCTGCTGCTGGATACCACCCAGACCATGTGGGGGGTCAATATCAGCAGCACCCTGGCGGGCATGATTTCCAACAGCTACAGTTTTGCACTGTTGCTGCCGGCCCTCGCCAGTGCCGTGCGCGATGCCTTCGATGCCATGCCACGGCCACGCACGGTAATTCTGCTGGTGCTGGTGGTGCTCTCGCACTTTTTCACGGCCATCTTTGCCGCAATTCTGCTGACTGCGCTTCTGGGTGGTCTGGCAATCAGGGCTGTGGCAACGCGCAAGGGACTTGATTGCGACCGGGCGCTGGCACTGCTGCCGCTGGGCATCATGACCTTTCTGCTGATGGCCTGGTGGCTGCTGCCGCTGGTAGCCACGAGAGCCTGGTCGGTTGATTTCGGCGATCCCTGGAACATCCGTCTGATGGAGCATCTGCCCATAATCGTCAAGGCATCAGCCCTGCCAGCCCTGGCAGCGACGCTGCTGTTGCTGGTGTGGCGTAGAGTTTCCCTGCCGCGCGGCTGGCGGATGTGGGCCGGATTGCACCTCCTGATGTTTGTTGCGGCAGTCATGCTGTTCTTCCTGGGTAGTGCCATCTCGCCGGTTTTTGTCAACTGCCGCCTCTGGCCGTTCATGGTTTATGCCCTGTTGACGCTGGCCGCCCTGACAGTCGGCTGGCTGGCCTGGCGCAGTCGTGTGCCGTTGCTGGCAACTGTGACGCTGGTACTGCTGGTTTTTGCCTGGCCCTGGGATGCCCCCAACCAGGTGCGCGACTGGTCAGCCTACAACTTCGGCGGCACTGAAGATCTGGCTGATGGCTGGGTGTTGCACAGTCTGGCCGAACGTCTGAAGGGTACGTCGGGACGTCTGGCATACGACCTGCATCCCGGCAACGAACAGCTCGGCTCCAGCCGTGCCTTCGAGTCGTTACCGGCGCTCTGCGGCAAGCCGGTGCTGGAAGGCGGCATTGTCAACTCGGCCCTGGGGTCGATTGCCGCTTATACGGTTCAGGGTGAAATGTCGGACGGTACGGCAGGCTGGCCGAGCGTCGTCAAACCCCGCAGTTTCGATCCCGCTGTCGGCCTGCGGCGGCTCGAGTTTCTGGGCGTCCGCCACTTCGTGGCTCGTTCACGTCGTACCCAGGCGGCGCTGGAGCAGGATCTGGGCTGGGAAATGATCGAGGATTACGGCAAGTGGCAGCTTTTCGAAAGCGGCATCACCAATGCCAGTCCCGTGCGTGTCTGGGGGACACGTCTGCCGGTAGTTGAGACAACAAGCCCGCAGGAAGCCATGGTCGAATGGTTGGGCGAACCGCAACGGCTGGTGGCACCGGCGATACTGCTGCGACCGGGCGAGATGCCGCCGGAACAGGTCGGCGAAGAGCCGCTGGAGGTGGATTTGCCGTTGCCGCAGGAGTATCTGGATATTGTCAGTGAGCCGGTACCCCTGATGGTCGAACGTCCCGGCAGAATCCGTTTCCAGACTACGGCTCTCGGCCAGCCGCACCTGATAGCGGTTTCGTATTTCCCCAACTGGAAGGTGAAGGGCGCCCGCAAGGTATATCCGGCGACACCCGGGTATATGGTGATCTTTCCCGAGGAGCGGGACGTGGAACTGCGTTTCGGCAGCACAGTTGTCGATCGCCTGGGCAATCTGCTCAGCCTGGCCGGCCTGGCACTGCTGATTTTCTGGCTTTATGATATTAGGCGTTCGCGCTAGAGCGGCAAGTTTCACATTAGGTAGGGACGGATCGCCAAGCCGTCCGCGGGTAAGATGGCTACCTTAGCAGCTTTGAACTTCACTGTTCCTGAACAGGCAGAAATGCCTGTTATACAGTGTGTAACACAACTGATTAGTGGACTGTACCACAGACATTCCTGTCTGTGCTGAAGCAGGTGACTGAAACAGGTAATAAGGGCAGCTCAATCTGCAATAACGGCTCGGCACCTCCTCGCCCTTCTATGAGGGGATTGTCAGGTTATTCCGACTTTGTCAGAAACTTCAGCGTTTCGGCTATCAGTTCATCGGCCCATTCGGTACGGTAGAAGCTGTGGCCGGCACGTTCTATAATATGTTTACTGTTAGAGATACGGTTGTCGGCGAAAAATTTGCCGTAAACCTGTTCTGATCCGGCCGCTTCGGGATCGCCACTGCCGAAGATCGAGAGAACCTCGCCGTGGTAATTGCGGACAACTTTCAAGATCTGATCCTCATCACGCACTTCGTCGCCGCCACGCGTTTCGTGCTTGAGCAGGGCCTTGCGCACCATGCCGCCCTGAACACGTCCGGTCAGCAGTTTGCGCCAGGTTTCGGGACGCAGCAGCTTCATCAGGTAAGTGCGCAAGGCGGCGCGGGTTTTGCGACGGTTGGTCTGTTCAGGACGCAGCGTGCCCATCGGCTCGGGCGACCAGAGAGCCAGTTGCGCAATGGAGGGCTCGACGGCAGCCAGACCGAGGGCGACTTTGCCACCGGAGCAGATCGCCACGACGGCATCTCTGGTATCGCCGGCTGCACCGTCGGACTGTTGCCGCATCCAGTGCAGGGCCAGCCGGGCATCTTCGGTCATGCCGGCAATGGTGGTGTCGGTGGCGGCTCCGGGACTGTCGCCGCGACCGGCAAAATCCAGCCGCAGGCTGCTGATGCCTTGTGCGGCAAGTTCGCGTGCCAGCCGCACAAAGACATTGTGGGGGCCGAGTCCGCAACCGGTCCAGCCGGCCAGAAAAAGCACCTGGTGCCGGGGGGTTGTGGCAGAGTCCGGACAGTGCCACACAGCATGGAGGGCCGAACCGTCGGGACGGGGGACCCAGACGTGTCGTTCGTCCTGCCATTGTGGGTCGGGCGGGGGCAGTGGCGACGACGCTGCTACAGGTTCGGCAGTAAACAGGTTTTCATTCAGCCAGTTGCTGATGGCGGTCAGGTGCGAGGAGGCATCGACCAGGCCGACTGTAGTCCAGAAAGGCGGTACGGGCAGAATGGTTGTTTCGGCACCGGGGCAGAGTCGGGACACTGCCACATCCATCGTGCGACCGGCGCGGGTCGCCAGCCAGAGGATGGGGGAATCTGAGTTGTTGCCGGCTGCTAGAACCTGCGGTGCAAAGTGGCGCAGATCCTGCGCCAGTTTGGAGCTGATCAGGTAGCCGTCGAGATCGACCGTCTGGCCCGACTCCCAGGCCTGATCGAGCGAAGCCCGGCTGCCGGCAGCGGCTCCGAAAGCCGCCATATCGTTGACCAGTTTGCGCTGTACAGCCTGACGCAGAGCCTCGGCCCCGTCGGCCTGCGGTTCCCAGAGGATCAGGCCATCGGCTGGTCGGACAGCATGTTCGGCAGCAGTCAGCA